>JBGSTI010000049.1:0-7226 GCA_041736605.1 Sphingomonadaceae bacterium | reverse complement strand
CAGCACCACTTTGGTGCGCGTGACCATCGCGTCGATCGAGGCCGGATCGCTGGCATCGGCAACCACCAAAGGCGTATCGGCAGGCGCGCCAATGAGATCGCGGACTTCCGCCAGCTTATCGGCGCTGCGCCCGGCCATCGCCCATTTCGGCGCGCCGGGGCGCTTGGCCAGATATTGCGCGACCAGACGGCCGGTATAGCCGGTTGCACCATAGACGATGATATCAAATTCGCGGGGGGTGGTGGTCATGGCTCTCTCCTGATTTTCTTATCTTGTTTGGTGTGGGCAATGGGCCGGGGAATGTCAAAAACCATATTGGCGGCTGGCCAGATCAAACATGATCTCTTCCGATCCACCGCCAATCGCCATCACGCGGACTTCGCGATAGATTCGCTCCACCCGGCAGCCGCGCATGAAGCTGGCCCCGCCCAAAATCTGGCATGCCTCACGCGCGCAAAATTCCATGGTGCGCGTGGCCTGCACTTTGAGCAGCGCAAAGTCGCCGGGAAAGGCTTTGTCGGCTTTTACGCTCCACGCGCATTGATCGATATAGGCCTGGGTGCTGTTGATCTGGCGCAGCATGTCGGCCAGCTTGTGCCGAATCGATTGGTTGCGGATCAGCGGTTTGCCAAATACCTCGCGCTGCTGTGCCCAGCTTAAAGCATCTTCAAAACAGATACGCGCATAGGCGGCGGCTTGCTGCGCCATGCCCAGCCGTTCGCTGTTGAAATTGCGCATAATGCCAATGAACCCACCATTTTCCGGGCCGATCAGATTGTCGGCAGGCACTTCGACATTGTCGAAATAAAGCGTCGCGGTGTCGGATGAATGCCAGCCCATTTTAGCGAGCGCCGTGCGGCTGACGCCGGGGCGGTTGGTCTCGACCAGCAATAACGATATGCCGCCCATGCCCGGCCCGCCAGTGCGCACCGCCAGAGTTACATAATCAGCGCGCATGCCGCTGGTGATAAAAGTTTTCTGGCCGTTGACGATATAGGCCGCGCCCTTGCGCTCTGCCCTTGTCTTCAGATTGGCGACGTCCGATCCGCCCGAAGGTTCGGTAATGCCAAGCGCAATGATCTTGTTTCCCGCCAGCACATCGGGCGCGATGCGGCGCTGCAATTCCGGGCTACCCATGGCCAATATCGGCGGCAAGCCAATGCCATGCGTCATCAGCGACGCGGGAATGCCGCCAGCACCGGGGCGGCACAGCTCTTCGCCTTGCACCAGACCATGAAATACGTCGAAATCATCCCGGCCTGTGCCGCCAAATTCCTGCGGATAGCCAAGGCCCAATATACCGGCTTCAGCGGCTTTTTGGTGGAGCGAAAGTGGCAGCTCGCCCGCCGCCTCCCATTCCGCAACATATGGCGTAATCTCGCGCGCGACAAAGCGGCGCACCGTGTCGCACACCGCCTCATGGCTTTCGTCATAATGCGGCGAGCGGGCCCGCCATTGATCGAACAAGGGGGCCACGCCGCTCATAGCTTTGGCAAGGTCACGCCGCGCTGGCCCATATATTTGCCTGCCCGGTCGGCATAGCTGACCTCGCATGGTTCATTGCCTTTGAGGAACAGAAACTGGCAGGCGCCTTCATTGGCATAGATTTTGGCAGGCAGCGGCGTAGTGTTTGAAAATTCCAGCGTCACATGCCCCTCCCAACCGGGTTCCAGCGGCGTCACGTTGACGATGATGCCGCAGCGCGCATAGGTGCTTTTGCCAAGACAGATGACCAGCACATCGCGCGGTACGCGAAAATATTCGACGGTGCGGGCCAAGGCGAACGAATTGGGCGGGATGATGCACACGTCGGTCTTGCGATCAACAAAGCTGTTGGGATCAAACTCTTTGGGATCGACGACCGAGGAATTGACGTTGGTGAAAATCTTGAATTCATCGGCGACGCGCGCATCATAGCCATAGGAGGACAGGCCATAGGAAATGCAGCCATCGCGGCGCTGGGCCTCAACAAAGGGCTCGATCATGCCGTTGGTCTGCGCTTGTTCGCGGATCCATTTGTCAGACAAAATGCTCAAGCACCATCCCCCTCAGTTTATCGTATCAGCGTTCCAGTGCTGCTGGGCCAAAAGCATGCGGCAACAGCACCGATAATTGCACGCTGTTCACTCCGCCTGCGCCAATGCAATGCACCAATATGTCATGGCCTGCCAGTGCGGCGGCTTCATTCAGCATCTGGCGGCAGCGCCCGCATGGCGTCACCGGATCATGGCCGGGATGCGGAACGCCCTGTTCATCGGCCAGCCCGCCAATGACGGCGACCGCGACCACTTGCGCCAGCTTGCCCTCATTCGCCGCTTTGGCCAACGCCACAGTTTCGGCGCACAGGGTGAGGCCATAGCTGGCATTTTCCACATTCGCGCCGGTAATGATGCTGCCATCGGCCAGCCCCAGGGCCGCGCCCACATGAAAGCGCGAATAGGGCGCATAGGCATGGGCCATGGCGGCGCGCGCGGCGGACACCAGGCTGAATTGATCGGGGGCCATCGCGCTCATGCCACTGCTCCGTTCACTTCACGACGTTCCACTGAACCGGTCCGTCGACTCCGCCGATGCGATAATGGCTGTTGGCCATCCACATCACCCAAGACCGTGCCACATAATCAGGCGGGAAGAAATCGCCGCTGACCCATAATGTGCGCTCAATGGCAGGCGAGACGGTGTACAGCGCCTCGAAATCGGGATGGACCAGCAGCACGGCGGGCTTTCCGGCATGGGCTTCGATCTGGTTGACCAATGTCACCAGCTCGCTGATCACCAGCGACCGTTCGGGCCGGTCGGCACAGCTTTCGTCCAGCGCCAGTTCGATGGCGGGCGGCAACAGATCGGGGCTGCGCGGCACCGATGTGATGAAATTCGCGGCCTGATCATTGGCCAGGCGGCACAGGTTGAACCGGTGAACTGCGCCCGTCTGCATGCCCGCATCCTTGGCCAATCGCAAATTATCGGCCAGCATCGCATCGCGCACGTCTGATCCGTTGGTGGCGCGGATATAGGCAAAATCCGCGCCCAGCGCCTTGACGCTATCCCATGCCACCGATCCATGTTCCTGCCCGATCAGCGGCCCCTGCATCGAATATTGATCGCGCGGCGGCGCCCATCCGGCGGACATGCGCCAACCGACTAGCGCCAATAGGATGGCGACAGCCAACAACAGGCCAGCCCATTTCAGGCGCGTTTTGATTTTGGGTGTCATTGGACGGTGGACATCAATTCTTGATATGCAGCACGCAGATCAGCGTGAACAATCGCCGCGCCGTGGGAAAATCGACCTCGATCTTGCCCTCCAGCCGTTCCATCAAAGTATCAGCAGCCTCATTGTGGATGCCGCGCCGCGCCATGTCGATGGTTTCAATCTCTGCCGCTGTCGCCTTGCGAATCGCCTGATAATAGCTGTCGCAAATGGCGAAATATTCGCGGATCGGGCGGCGAAACCGCGCCAGGCCCAGAATGATCGTTTCCAGCGGTCCGCCATCCTCGCTGGCAATATCCAGCACCAGCCGCCCTTCCTGCACCGCCAGTTTCAGGCGATAGGGGCCGTCATGCCCCTCTGCGGTGGCGCGCACCGGGCGAAAGCTGTTGTCCTCAATCAGATCGAAAATGGCAATGCGCCGCTCTTGCTCGATATCGGCATTGCGCCAGATGATGGTCTGGTCGTCCAGTTCGATGTGGCACAGGCGGTGGTTTGACATGGGACTTTGCGTGGTTGCGATCTTGTTATGTGGTGCCGCCTGCTTTGGCGGATGGAAGGCTAGGGTGACAAGCCCAAATTTCGGACACAGGGCCTCTATGCCGGATTTGTGCACAACCGCCTGTTGATCTTCGTTGGCGGGCCGTGCGCTGCGCGCTAGGGAACGGCCATGGCCACCATGATGATCGATAATCCCGCAACGCAAGATGAACCGCAAGCGACCAGCCTGCCCAGCAATGTGGCGGCAGAGGCGGCGTTCCTAGGCGCGGTACTGATCGACAATCGCGTGGCCGAAGACCTGCCAGTGCGGTTGGAGCCCAAGCATTTTTTCGAACCCGTGCACGCGCGGCTGTTTGACCGAGTCCTGATCCTGCTTCAGCGCGGCGTGGTGACGCCGGTAACGCTCAAACCGTTTTTTGAGGCCGATGAAGGCCTGAAATCGCTGGGCGGCATGGGCTATCTGGCCAAGCTGACGGGCGATGGTGCGGGCCTGTTTGGCGCGCGCGAACTGGCCGAACAGATTTACGATCTGGCGCTGCTGCGCGAATTAGTGGCGGTGGGCCGCGAACTTGTCGTCAATGCGCTCGACACCAGCGCCGCGATTGATCCGATGGCGCAGATTGAGGACGCGGAGAAGGCGCTGTACACCGTTGCCGAGGGGCGCAGCGCGGGCGGCGAGGCGCAAAGCTTTGCCAGCGCGACCAAGACCGCGATTGATTCCATCGAAAAGGCACTGAACAGCGGCGGCCATATTTCGGGCGTCACTACGGGCCTGACCAGCGTGAACGAGAAAATCGGCGGCCTGCACAATTCCGACCTGTTGATCCTGGCCGGACGCCCCGGCATGGGCAAAACGTCGCTTGCTACCAATATCGCCTTTAACGCGGCGGCTCGCCTGCAACGCGATATGGCCGATGGCATTGATCCCGCCAAAAGCGTTGGCGCGGGCGTTGCCTTTTTCAGCCTGGAAATGTCTGCCGATCAGCTGGCGACGCGTATCCTGGCCGAACAATCGGGGATCAGTTCGGAATCGCTGCGCATGGGCCGGATCAGCCGCGATGATTTCAACCGGCTTTTCTCCGCCTCGGTGCGGCTGGAAACCTTGCCGCTCTATATCGACGATACGCCCGCGCTCAGCATCGCCGCCCTGCGCAGCCGCGCGCGCCGATTGAAGCGCAACAAGAATATCGGCCTGATCATCATCGACTATCTGCAATTGTTGCAAGGATCGGGCCGCGCCAGCGACAATCGCGTCAATGAAATTTCGGAAATTTCGCGCGGGCTCAAGACTTTGGCTAAGGAACTGAATGTTCCAGTGATCGCGCTGTCACAGCTGAGCCGCGCAGTTGAACAGCGCGAGGACAAGCGACCGCAATTGTCCGACCTTCGCGAATCCGGCTCAATCGAGCAGGACGCCGATATGGTGCTGTTCGTCTATCGCGAGGATTATTATGTCGCGGCCAAGGAGCCCAAAAGCCCCGAAGGCGCCGACGATCCCAAGATCCACGAGGCGCACCAGAAATGGGTCGAGGAAATGGAGCGGGTATTCGGCACGGCGGAACTGATCGTTGCCAAACAACGCCATGGTGCGACGGGAAAGGTGCGGCTGCGTTTTGAATCGCGGATTACGCGCTTTTCAGATTTGGCCGAGGATCAGCGTGGGGATGACAGTTACGAGTGAGGTGAGGGCGGGTTGTTGGGCCTGATGGACCCTGGAACGCAGCACCATAGGTGAAATAAATTCAGGGTGACGAATAAAGAAATTCGTCATGCTGAACTTGTTTCAGCATCCATCCCGCCTCAAATCCCAACCCATCAAAACACCGGGTCGTTAGCCCCAGCATCATCCGCCCCCGGCAGCGGCGTTACTGCATCCACCGGCGCATGAATGCCGCACTCTGTCTTTTCCCAGCCCTTCCAGCGTCCTGAACGCGGGTCTTCGCCCGGCGCGACCTTGGTGGTGCAGGGCGAACAGCCGATGGAAGGATAGCCTTGCGATTCCAGTGGATGACGCGGCAGGTCATGCGCCTCGAAATAGGCATCCAGATCAGCCTTGGTCCAGCTGGCCAAGGGATTGATTTTCAGCCGACCCTCGGTATCCGAATTATCGAGTTCAAAGCGCGGCAGACCAGCGCGGGTTGATGACTGAAAGCCCTTGCGCCCGGTGATCGAGGCATCAAAGCGCAACAGCGCCTTGGCCAGCGGCTTTACTTTACGAATTTCGCAGCAGCCATCGGGATCCCATGACCAGCGCAGGCCATTATCGTCCTTGGTTACGATTTCCGCCGCTTCGGGCTCGACAATCATCAGATTGGTCATGCCCAAATGCGCGATCAGTGTATCACGATAAGCGACGGTTTCGGGGAAATGCTTGTGCGTTTCCAGAAACAGCACCGGCACCGTGGGATCGATGCTGGCCACCATGTGCAGCAATACGGCGCTTTCCGCCCCGAATGACGACACCACGGCCAGATCACCGGCCATGTTATCGGCAATTACGCTGCGCAGCATGTCGGCGGCATCATGGCCGCGAAACATGTTGTTCAAGCGAACGGCATCGCTTTCGCTATAGCGCGGGGCCACATCGATACGATCCCGGGTACGGGTGCCAGCGCCGGTTTCAGCCATGCCGCAGCTTCCAGATCGGCACGGCCTTGTCTGCTGCTGTTTGATAGGCTTGCGGGAAAATGTTGGTCAGCCGCTCAACAACCATCGGGTCCAACGGTTTGTTGGGCGCGAAATCATCAAAGCCGCACCGCTGCATATAGGGCACCTGATCGACCAGAACGTCGCCCACCGCGCGTAGCGTTCCGGCATAGCCTGCCTCGCGCAAAATCCGCGCCGAGGAATAGCCCCGGCCATCGCGGAAAGTGGGAAAGTTCACTTCGACAAGCGCCAACTGGTCCAGATGCGCCAGCAACGCGCGGGCATCATCGCCCGGTTCGATGCGCACGGCAGTAGCGTTCGACCCTTCAAAATCGGCAAATGCCACAACAGGATCAACCATAGACTGCCTCCTTGAACACGTCATTGCCGACGCGGCGATAGGTATCGAGAAAGCGTTCATCGCCCTCGCGCACTTCGCGATATTTCTCCAGAATCTTCTCGACCGCATCGACCACGCCATCGGCATCAAAGCCGGGGCCCATGATCTTGCCGATCGATACGTCTTCGGCGCCCGATCCGCCCAGCGTGATCTGGTAATTTTCAACGCCCTTTTTATCGACGCCCAATATGCCGATATGTCCGGCATGGTGGTGCCCACAGGCATTGATGCAGCCCGAGATTTTGAGCTTCAGCTCGCCAATATCGCGCTGACGATCCAGATCGGCGAAGCGTTCGGATATCTTCTGCGCCACGGGGATGGAGCGGGCATTGGCGAGGCTGCAATAATCAAGGCCGGGACAGGCGATGATATCGCTGACCAGATCAAGATTGGCGGTGGCCAGCCCCGCTGCATCGAGTTTCTGCCACAGTGCATACAGATCGCTCTTTTTCACATGCGGCAGCACGATGT
>JBGSTI010000042.1:0-9596 GCA_041736605.1 Sphingomonadaceae bacterium | reverse complement strand
GACGATCATGGACAGAGCATCGACCGGCTCGTTGTTCACAAGGATGCTCATCTTGACCAGATCGCCTTCGCGCAGGCCAATCTGTTCATAGTCAAAGCTGGCATAGCCGCGGCTGATGCTTTTTAGCCGGTCATAAAAATCGAACACCACTTCGTTGAGCGGCAATTCATAGGATACCTGCGCGCGGCCATCCACATAAGTGAGGTCGGTCTGAATACCGCGTCGGTCCTGACACAGCTTTAAAATGCTGCCCAGATATTCGTCGGGTGTGTAAATCACCGCCTTGATCCACGGCTCCTCGATTTCCTCGATGCGGCTGGGATCGGGATAGTCGGCGGGATTGTGCAGCATTATCTCGCGCGCATCATCGGTCTTCGATTTGCGCAACTGGATGCGATAAACCACCGATGGTGCGGTGGTGATCAGGTCCAGATCATATTCGCGGGTCAGCCGTTCCTGAATGATTTCAAGGTGCAGCAATCCTAAGAAACCGCAGCGGAAGCCGAATCCCAACGCCGCGCTTGATTCCATTTCAAACGAGAAGGATGCGTCATTCAGGCGCAGCTTGGCGATGCTTTCGCGCAGCTTTTCAAAGTCCGCAGCATCCACCGGGAACAGGCCGCAAAACACCACGGGCTGGACTTCCTTGAAGCCCTCCAGCGCGGTGGTTGCGCCACCTTTGACCGTGGTTATCGTGTCACCGACGCGGGCCTGCGCTACTTCCTTGATCTGCGCGGTGATGAACCCGATTTCGCCGGGACCAAGTTCAGGCAGCAATTCGATCTTGGGGCGCATGCAACCAACGCGGTCGATCAGATGCTCGGTACCGCCCGCCATGAATTTGACCTGCGATCCCTTTTT
Source organism: Sphingomonadaceae bacterium (assembly GCA_041736605.1). Lineage (GTDB taxonomy): Bacteria > Pseudomonadota > Alphaproteobacteria > Sphingomonadales > Sphingomonadaceae > JBGSTI01. Next base: position 8,735 of record JBGSTI010000042.1, on the reverse strand, counting down.
GATGACGCCATCGATGACGCGCACCAGAATGACGACGCCCAGATAGGGATCATACCAGCTATCGACCAGCATGGCTTTGAGCGGCGCATCACGGTCGCCCTTGGGCGGCGGGATGCGGGTGACGACGGCCTCCAGCACTTCGGCGATGCCGATGCCTGATTTGGCGCTGGTCAGCACGGCGTTGCTGGCATCCAGACCGATGATTTCCTCAATCTCGGCCTTGACCTTTTCGGGTTCGGCGGCGGGCAGATCAATCTTGTTGATCACCGGCACGATTTCATGATCATGCTCAATGGACTGATAGACATTGGCCAGCGTCTGCGCTTCGACGCCCTGCGCCGCATCGACGACCAGCAGCGCGCCTTCGCACGCCGCCAGGCTGCGCGACACTTCATAGGCGAAATCGACATGCCCCGGCGTGTCCATCAGGTTCAAGTGATAGGTCTCGCCATCCTGCGCCTTATAGGTCAGGCGCACAGTCTGCGCCTTGATGGTGATGCCGCGCTCTTTCTCGATGTCCATATTGTCGAGCACTTGGGCCGACATTTCACGGTCGGAAAGGCCGCCGGTGAATTGGATCAGCCGGTCGGCCAGGGTCGATTTACCATGGTCGATATGGGCGATAATGGAGAAATTGCGGATCTTGCTAAGTTCGGTCATGGCGCGCCAATATCAGCGGCCCTGCCCGCTGTCATCAGCGTTTCATACTTAGCGCCCGTTGACGATCCGCTTCATCGCCGAAACCTTGCCCGTATCCAGCAATGCAGGTGCTTCTTCCAGCTTGGCAACGGCCGTTTCGGGACGCTGTGTGCTGGCGACATGATCGAGGAATTCCAGGCCCATGCGGTCATCCTCGGCCCAGCGCGCCACGGCGCGGATCAGGCTGCCATCGCCGATATCGATCAGGAAATCGGTGCCCGGCGGCACGTTCCACAGCCCTTCGATCAGCGCGCCGCTGGCCGACAGGTTGCGCAAGCGCCCTTCATAGCGATGCTCCTGATGGATCACGGCCACAGTGCGCAGCACAGTCTTGCGGACTTCGCGGCTGGTGGAGAATCCTTCGGCGGTGATGACATTTTCCCGGCCAGCCAACCGCGCCTGCGCTTTGCTGGCGGGCAAGGGCTTGGAATAGATATAGCCTTGGATATGGCTGCATCCCAGCGAACGGACCAAAGCCAGTTCGTCATGCGTTTCCACGCCCTCTGCCGTGGTATCCATGCCCAAGGCTTCGGCGAGGCTGACGATCGCGCGGATGATCGCGCCATTGCGGCTGCCCTTTTGCGTCGCGCCGCGCACAAAGCTCTGGTCGATCTTGATCTTGTCGAACGGCGCTTTCTTCAGATAGCCCAGCGACGAATAGCCGGTGCCAAAATCATCCAGCGCCAGGCGCACGCCAAGGCCCTTCAGCGCCTTGAACATGGCATCAGTATCGGAATCGTCGTTCAGGAAGACGCTTTCGGTGATTTCCAGCTCCAGCCGCTCGGCGGGCAGACCGGCGCTGGCCAGCGCGTTGGCCACAATCGCGGGCAGACCCGGATTGGCGAACTGAATCGGCGATACATTCACGGCAACGCGCACATTGCCCGGCCAATCGGCCACTTCGGCGCAAGCGGTGCGCAGCGACCATTCGCCAATCTGGGCGATCAGGCCCGCATCCTCGGCAATCGGCACAAAGATAGAGGGCGAGATGGCCCCGCGCACGGGATGCATCCAGCGCAGCAAAGCTTCAAAGCCGACGATTTCTTCAGTCGTTACTTGCACCACCGGCTGATAGACCAGTTGCAAGCCACCATGGGTCAGCGCGTCGCGCAGATCGATTTCCAGCTGGCGGCGCTCTTCGGCATCGCTGTGCAGATCGGGGGCATAAAAATGATGCACGCCGCGGCCACGCCCCTTAGCGGCATAAAGCGCCAGATCGGCATTGCGGATCAGGGCATCGCTGGTGAAGCCATCATCAGGCGCCACAGCCACACCAACCGAAGCCCCGATGGTTACGCGGCTGCCCTCAACGGCATAGGGTTCGGACAGGGTCTGGATGACCTGATCGGCCAGCAAAGCCAGCTCTTCACGATTGGATACGCCGGGCAGGATGACCTGAAATTCATCGCCGCCCAGACGGCCCACGCGGCCTGCGCTGCCAATCATGCGTTCCAGACGCTGGCTAACCTGCTTGAGCAAGGCGTCACCGGCCGGATGGCCCAGCGTGTCGTTGACTTCCTTGAAGCGGTCAAGATCGAGCAGCAGCAGCGAACAGACGCGCGCAGCGGGCGAAGGCGATGCCAACAGCTTGTCGAGCATAGTCTGCATCTGCAAACGGTTCGACAGGCCGGTCAGCGAATCATAATGGGCCAGACGCGATGCTTCGGCCTGCGACTTGCGCATTTCGGTCAAATCGGTGCCGCTGCCGCGAAAGCCCTGATAATTGCCATATTTGTCAAAATTCGGACGGCCGGAAACTGACCACCAGCGTTCTTCCTGCTCCATGGCCGCGCGCACAGCCAGTTCGCTAAAGCCAGACCGGGCCGACAGGTGGAACGTGATCGTGCGCTCTGTACGCTCTTGTTCTTGCTGGGTGCGATCCAGCAGCACCGAAATCGGCTGACCCAGCACGGTCTGATGATCATGGCCCAGCAGACGGGCAATCCGCGGCGACAAATAGGTCAGGCGATTGTGGCGATCGGTTTCCCAGAACCAGCCATGGCCGGTATCTTCAAAGTCCGATAGAATGGCCTGGGCGCGATTGGTTTCCATCACATGCCATTGCAGGCGTTTGATCGCCGACCGTTCGCGATTTTCAAAGCTGCGGAACAAAAATCCGCCAGCGACCACCAAGGCTGCCATGCTGAGCCAGATGAACGGATTGGCAAGGCCAAAGGCAACGCCAACGATCAAAGCGGTAAAGCTGACCAAAATGAGGCGGACATTGCCCGACAGCGCGATCACAATCGCAAATGCGCAGCCCATCAGGAACAATAGTGCTGTATGCACCAGCATTTCATGCTGAGACCGCATCAGCAACGCCAGCGCCCAGCCGGGCGGGCAGCTGGCCAAGGCCAGGAACATCATCTGTACGCGCTGGGTCTGAACACGGTTGAGCGCCTGCATATGGCTGCTGTTGCGCAAAAAGTGCGCCGTCAGAATCGCCGAAATCGAAATGCCACACAGCAAGAATAGCGAAATGGGAAACTCGACAGTCGCAAAGCTGGCAAAGGCGAACAACGCCAACAGCGCACCCGTCTCGCAAATGGCCAGCCAAAGCCAAGGAATCGGCGCATAGCCGCGAATATCATTGATATCGAGTTGCTCAACCAGCTGGCGCTGGCTGCGGTCCACGGCCGAACGGGCCGGGCGCATCGGCCTGCGTGCTTCCTGTTTGGGCGTACGCCTCTTTATGCTTTTGGTCTCTGACATGGTTGAGCGGCAATGCCAGAAACCCATTGAAGAATGGTTTATGAGGCCTTTCCCTATGCGCCATCAAAAATATTTTACATCGCGAAATATCTACGATTCTGGCCTGTCGTTGGGCAGTGGACATGGCCGCGCACTAGGCATAGTCTCCATGCCAACAAGCTGCCGTAAAGGCGCGGTAAAAACAAGAGAGATGGCGCATGAAGAAAGTCCGGCTGGAAAACGAGGCGGCAGAATCCACCATGGCCCTGGGGCCGTTGGTCGGATTGGCGCGTGAGGACTTTTTGGGCGCTATCGGCCTGTTATTGCGGGAAACCGCCAGCGATCCCGGACGCACCATTCGCCATGCGCGCAAATTTTCCGAAGACGTTGTTCAGATCATGACCGGCAAATCAGAGCTGAAACCCGATGCGCGTGACAAACGCTTCATGGACCCGGCCTGGCAGTTCAATCCCTTTTACCGCGCCGGGGTGCAATATTATCTGGCCGTGCAAAAAGGCATGAAGGATTGGGTCGATGATCTGGAACTCGACGCGCTGGAGCAAGACCGTGCGCGCTTTATCTCCAGCATCATTATCGACGCGCTGGCCCCCACCAACACGCTGGCGGGCAATCCGATGGCGCAAAAGCGGCTGATCGATTCCGGTGGCCTGTCGCTGATCAAAGGGCTGAAAAACGCCTATGACGACATGGTCAATAATGACTTCATGGTTAGCCAAGTTGATAAAAAGCCGTTCAAGATCGGCGAGAATATCGCCACATCAAAAGGCGCCGTCATCTATCGCGACGACATGATGGAGGTGGTGCAATATGCGCCGCCGGGCGATGATGTGCATGCCATCCCGCTGCTCACCATCCCGCCCCAGATCAACAAAATGTATATCAACGATCTGACGCCAGACAAAAGCCTGATCAAATGGCAGCTTGATAATGGCATCCAGCCTTTCGTGATCAGCTGGCGCAACCCGCAAAAAGAGCATGGCCATTGGGGCATGGCCGATTATGTCGCATCGTGCCGCAAGGCCATTGACGTGGTGTGTGCGGTCAGCGGATCAGATAAGGTCAATGTCGCCGGGGCCTGTTCGGGCGGGCAGACTTTGGCCATGCTGCTGTCGAAACTGGCGGCGGAAAAGGATGATCGCATCAACGCCATCACATTGATGGTGTGCGTGCTGCACCCCCAACAGAATGACATCGAGGCCGGATCGCTGATCTCGCAAAATGGCTTGGCCCTCGCCCGCAAGCGTGCGGAAAAACAGGGCGTGATCGAGGGCAGTTCGCTGGCGCGCGGCTTTGCATGGTTGCGGCCCAATGATCTGATCTGGAACTATGTCATCAACAATTACCTGATGGGCGATGATCCGCCCGCCTTTGACGTGTTGTTCTGGAATGCCGATGCCACCAATCTGTCAGCCAGCCTGATGGGTGATTTCCTGACAATCTTTGAAACCTTGGCCTTCACCAAGAAAGGCGAGGTCGACATGGTCGATCATCCGGTTGACCTGTCAAAGGTGACGAATGACCTGTTCATCCTGGCCGGTGTGACCGATCATATCACCCCGTGGCGCGCCTGTTATCGATCCACGCAATTATTTGGATCGAAAAACATCGAATTTGTGCTGAGCCAATCGGGCCATATGCAGGCGATTTTGAACCCGCCTGGCAATCCCAAGGCCAAGTATTTCCGTAGCGGTAAGGCCGGGAAATGCCCTGCCGATGTCGATAAATGGCTGGGCGGCGCACAAGAGGAAAAGGGCAGCTGGTGGCCGCATTGGATGCAATGGTTACAGGCGCGTTCGGGGAAAAAGCTTGCCGTAAACGGAAAGCTGGGCAATGCTGATTACCCGGCCATGGAAAGCGCGCCCGGAACCTATGTTCTGGAGTAACGTTTCATGACGCATCCGATTGAAAGCTGAACACCGCCCATGAAAACCGCCAGCACGAGCACCGCCACGATCACCATGGAAAAGGTGCATGGGCGCACGATCCGTGTCGCCCGCTGGCGCATGGATGATCCCGATGTGGCACAGGATCATCTGCCCTTGCTTTTCTTTAACGGCATCGGCGCGAATATCGAGGCCGTGGCCCCCTTTGCCGAGGAGCTGACCGAGCGGCCCTTTATCATGTTTGACATGCCGGGCACAGGCGGCTCGCCTGATCCGACCATTCCGTATAATTGCATCACCATGAGCCTGCTGGCCAGCGCGCTGCTGGACCGTTTCGCTATTCCGCAAGTCGATGTGATGGGCATCAGCTGGGGCGGCGGCATGGCGCAGCATTTCGCGCTTCAGCATCCCGGCAAGGTCAACCGCCTGATTCTGGCCGCGACCAGCCCCGGCATGTTGATGGTACCCGGCAATATCAAGGCGTTGAGCAAAATGGCTGATCCGCGCCGCTATATCGATCCCGATTATATGGCCAAGCATTTCGCGACGCTTTACGGCGGCGATAGCGGCGGCAAGGAAGGCCATATCGGCCGGATCACCCCGCCATCCAAGACCGGCTATTTCTATCAGCTGATCGCGATGCTGGGCTGGACCAGCCTGCCGTTCCTGCCGTTCCTGTCAAAAGAAACGCTGATCATGATGGGCGATGATGATCAGATCGTGCCATTGGCCAATGGGCATATTCTGAAATCAATGATCCCGCACAGCCGATTGGAAGTGTTTGAGGGCGGCGGGCATCTGTTCCTGCTCACCCATATCGATGAAGTGCTGGCCGAACTGCGCACGTTCCTTGATTGTGAACGCCCGGATCGCATGGCGGCCTGATCGCCCTTACGACAAAGCGGCTTTCCTTTTGCAAATGCGGCGTTAGCATCCACCCCATAACAAAAATGGGGAACGGATTTTCATGCGGCACATTGCGATAATCGGATCAGGGCCAGCAGGCTATTACACCGCTGAGGCCGCGCAAAAGCTGTATGGCGATGATGTGCGCATCGACATGATTGATCGCCTGCCCGTACCCTATGGCCTGATCCGTTTCGGCGTTGCCCCCGATCACCAATCGATCAAGGCCGTGTCGCGGCGTTACGAACAAGTGGCGATGAGCGACAATGTGCGCTTTGTCGGCAATGTGACGGTAGGCGAGCATGTGTCCATCGCCGAGTTGCAAGGCCTATATGATGCCGTGGTGCTGGCCACCGGCGCACCCAATGACCGCCCGCTGGAATTGGACGGCGCAAGCCTGCCCGGCGTTTATGGCAGCGCCGGATTTGTCGGCTGGTATAATGGCCATCCCGATTATGCCGAATTGGACCCCGACCTTTCGGGCCACAGCGCCGTGGTCATTGGCAATGGCAATGTTGCGCTGGATGTGGCGCGCATATTGTCCAAGACCCGCGCCGAATTTGATGGGTCGGATATTGTTGCCCATGCGCTGGATGTGCTCGATACATCAGCCTTGCGCGACATCACCCTATTGGGCCGCCGTGGCCCGCACCAGATCGCGATGACGCCCAAGGAACTGGGTGAGCTGAACAAGCTGCACCGCGCCACGCCGCGCGTCGAGATGGCCGATTTGCCGCCTGAGGCCGATGATGCGCTGCTGGAGCCGGGTCAACGCAAATCGGTGACGCTGCTGCGCGAATTTGCTTCGATCCCTGAAAGCTTTCGCGCCGACAAGGATATCGACATCAATTTCGATTTCTTTGCTTCCCCTGTGCGCGTTCTGGGCACCGATCGCGTTGAGGGTGTCGAGGTGGAACGCACCAAATTGGACGGGCATGGCCGCGCGATTGGCACGGGAGAAACCTATGTCATACCCTGCACTATGCTGGTCAGCTGTATTGGCTATCGCACGCCGCAGATCGATGGCGTTCCCTATGAGGAAAGCCAGGGCCGCTTTGCCAATCAGGATGGCCGCATTCTGCCCGGCCTCTATTGCGTTGGCTGGGCACGGCGGGGCCCAAGCGGCACCATCGGCACCAACCGACCCGATGGCTATGCCGTGGTCGATCAGATTGCCGCCGATATCGGCCATGGCGCGGGCAAGGCGGGACGACCGGGGCTGGAGGCGCTATTGCGGGATCGCAAGGCCGATATCGTCACGTTCCGCGACTGGAAATCCATTGAAAAGGCCGAGGAAGAACGCGCCCGCAACGGCGCACCGCGTGAGAAATTCGTGGTGGTTGAGGATATGATCGCCGCCATCGGCTAACCCGCATCCCCCTCAAAAATAGGATAAAAATTCGCAATCCTTTCCAGCTATCGCTAACGATGCATTTACATGTTTGCGGGTAAACCAGCATCACACTTCTTTCCTACCAGGTGCCTGTGATGCTGCACGATCCGCGCGAAAATCAAAGATTCCGGCGTAACATGACCGGTTCGCTGGAACGTCGGCAATCGCGCAACCGTGCCCCGCTTAATACCTATGCCGAATTTAAACAGCAGGGCACCGGCTATTTCAAAGTGCGCCTGCTCGATCTGTCGCCCACCGGCTTTCGCTTGTTGACCGTGGGCCAATTGCATCTTGACCGCACATTGTACGTCAAACTGCCCGGTCTGGCCCCGCTCAAAGGGTCAATCAAATGGCATAAGGGCAGCGAATATGGCTGTGCGTTTGAGCAGGGCCTGCATGATTCCGTGTTCGATCACATCGTGCGGTTGTGCCGGGTGTGAACCAGGTCGTACCCCGACGAAAGTCGGGGTCCAGCCACACCATATCGCGATTATTTGACCTTTGAACTGGGCCCCGGCTTTCGCCGGGGTACAGCACGGGCACGCGATCTAATCGATCGATTAAATCACCCTTTCCATCTGCGAAACCTGTGATACTCTGCTTGCATAAGAAAACTGGACGAGGCCGGTGCGCCCCGCCGTTTGCAGGAGAGATAGCATGTATGATCTGGTCATTCGCGGAGGACATATTGTCGACGGCACTGGCGCTGCGCCCTTTATCGGCGATGTCGCGGTGCGCGGCGGGCTGATCGTTGCCATTGGTGAGGTCAACGGCAAGGGCGCAGAGGAAATCGACGCCAGCGGCCAGATTGTCACCCCGGCTTTGTCGACATTCACACCCATTATGATGGCCAGGCAACATGGGATCAGGAAATGGCCCCATCCAGCTGGCATGGCGTCACCACCGTCATCATGGGCAATTGCGGCGTCGGCTTTGCCCCCGCTGCGCCCGAACGGCATGAATGGCTTATCAGCCTGATGGAGGGTGTGGAGGATATTCCCGGCACCGCTCTGGCCGAAGGGATGCCGTGGAATTGGGAGACATTCCCCGAATATCTCGACGCGCTGGAAGGGCTGCCGCGCACCGTTGATGTCGCCACGCATGTGCCGCATGGCGCCGTGCGCGCCTATGTGCTGGGCGAC
>JBGSTI010000001.1:0-1726 GCA_041736605.1 Sphingomonadaceae bacterium | reverse complement strand
GAAATTGTCGCGGTCCACCTTGTACGGCTGGCTGGTGCTGGCATCGAAGGGATGGCCGAAATCGATCATGCCATCGGCGCGCAGGATATAATAATCGGCAGACAGTTTCAGCGTATCGGTCGCCTGCCACGCAGCGGCGATGGCGCCGCCCTTGCGTTCTGAATCGACATAATCGCGGCCGGGCGTGTCGGCGCTGTGATACAGGCCATTGATGCGGATGGCGAAATCGTCATTGACGGCCCAATTGCCGTCAATCTGGCCGCGATAATGGTTTTCGGTGCCAATCTGTGCCTCGGCAATCAGAAAGTCGCTGCCGGTAAAGGGCTGTTTGGAATAGAGCGAGACAAGACCGCCGGTGGTGCCACGCCCGCCAAAGCTGCCCGATGGCCCCTTGACGATTTCGATCTGCTCAACGGCAAAAATCTCGCGGCTGGAAACGCCGGGATCACGCAGGCCATCGATATAGACGTCATTGCGTGCCTCGAACCCGCGAATGAAGATGCGGTCGCCAAAGGCATTGCCGCCTTCGCCGGTGCCCAAGGTCACGCCAGGGGTGGAGCGCACGACCTCACGAAAGCTATTTGCACCAATATCTTCGATCACTTCCTTGGGAATGATTGTCACCGATTTGGGCGTGTCGCGCACCTCTTGCGTAAACTTGCCATTGGCCGATTTCTCAACCTTATAGGCAGCATTGTCGTTAGCATTGGGATTGGCATCTTCATCACGCTCACCCGTGACGATAATAGTGCGCCGGCTTTCGGCGTCATCGGCTTCCGCCTCTACGGCCATAGCGGGCGCTGCCAATAATGACGACGCCAGGACGCTGGCCAGCAAGGCCCCCTGCGCCATCGGCGTGGTTGCGGATTTTCGCATGAATTTTCCCTTCGACTGCAAATGTTTGGGTCGGCATGGACCCGACCCCGGCTGCTACGCAGTCATTATTGCGAATCATTCTTATTTGCAACGATTCTTTTGCGAATTATTCGCAACAAGCAGGCATGCCTGTCCAAAGGCATTGCGAAGCGAGCTTCACCATGCCAATTCAGGTGGAGGGCGCGTCGCGCCAACAATGCCGCGATTCAATCGCAAAACCTATCGACGGAGACACCATGAAAGCGACCATCTGGCACAGCCCCAATTGCGGCACATCGCGCAAGACGCTGGCGATCCTTGAGGAAATGTCTGGTTTGGAGGTGACTGTAATCCGCTATCTCGACACACCGCCCAGCGCCGACAAGCTGGCCCAGCTCTATCACGATGCCGGGATCACCCCGGCCCAAGGGCTGCGGGTCCGCGGGACCGATGCCGAAGAACGCGGGCTGACCGCCGACGGGATCGCCGATGACGTTATCTTGGCCGCGATGGCCGCAACGCCGATCCTGATCGAACGGCCTCTGGTTGAAACTGACAAGGGCGTACGTTTGTGCCGCCCGCAGGACAAGGTGCACGAGATTTTGTGAGGCTTGTCCCGAATCGAGCCTAATCCAGCCGAAACAGGACTTTAAACTGTAACGCATCTGCCATAGCATCGCACCCATGGCCGTGATCGCAGTATATAATTTGAAAGGCGGCGTTGGCAAAACCTCGCTCGCCGTCAACCTTGCCTGGTGCAGCGCCGTGGCCAGCGCGCGCCGCACGTTATTGTGGGATCTGGATGCGCAGGCCGCTGCCAGCTTCATCCTGACCGACGAACCCGAACCGCGTGACGAAGCCCGCGCCATTT
>JBGSTI010000502.1:0-3581 GCA_041736605.1 Sphingomonadaceae bacterium | reverse complement strand
TGTCGCAGCACCGCGCCATCCAGAATCTCGCGCGCAAATTGCTGTTGCAGGCCGTGGCGCAGCGCCGCCGGGGCAAAGCTCCAGTCACCCGGCAGGTTCGCCATCGCCGCCAGATCACGCCCCGATGCCGCCATCAGCCCGGCCCAATGATGGTTCATATCAATCCGCTCAAGCCCAGGAACGCTATCCGCCTCAGCCAAAGTCACCACCACCGATTTACCCTTCTGGGTCAGCGATGCCAGCATCGCGGCGTCGGGAATAAGCCCTTCACCCATGATGATCACGCGGTCATCCTGGCCAATCTGCACCAGCGTTTCCGCCGCGTTGCGCGCCAGCACGAACTGGCGGCCATGCGCCTCGACACGCTGCTTGATGGCCATCACCTGGCCCGGAATGGATTGGACGACACAGATGATCCGCGATGCACCCGCTGCCAGCAACAATTGCACCTGATGGTCCGCCAAGGGCCGTCCCAGAACCGGCAACATGGCGCAGGGATGATCGACCGATCCGTCCATCGGCTCACTCACCGATATCACGCCTATGAGCACGAAAAATCCTTTTTGCGACCCCCGAAAGGTCATGACTACGGCGCGCGGCGCACAGGGTCATGACCGGTCGCAAGCGATACAGGTGCAGATGCGGCGCGACAAGCCTCGCTTGATCGCTATCCCCCAAAATCGCAATTTTGACGATTGGTGCAGATCAGTCCGGGTTGCCGAGATTATCGAGCAAGCGGCGAATACGATTGACGACAACCGGATCGCCCGGCGCAGCATCCACCGCTTCATCGGCCAGATGCATCAAAGGCGCTACGCCAAAGCTGGCGGCAAGACCCTTAAGGCGCAGCGCGGCAAAATGCCAGTTTCCGTCGCACCGCGCCCGTTCCAGCAGGTTCAATTGCCGCCGCGCGCTTTCCAGAAACGCTGCGTGCAGTTCGACGATCAACAGCGGGTCATCCCCCACTGCCGCTGCCAGATTGCTATCCAGGGCGCCATTTTCAAAAGCCATGCCGTTGCCATAGCGCAGCAGATGTTAATCCGGGGTTTAACCTCGCTCAATTCTTGTGGTAAACGACTGTCATGAACGCGGGCAGAAAAATCATTGGCTTGGGTGCGTCGCTTGACGAACGCCTGGAACAGCAATCCGATCAGGGGGATCAGGTCGTGGCTTTCGATGATGAAAGCGATGGCGATGATGACGATCACGACGCCTATGCATGGGAGGAAGAACCCGCGTCGCCAACATGGATACAACGCATCAAACCGCGGCTGATCCCGGCCCTGCTGATATTGGCTGCCCTTGGCTGGACAGGGCTGTTCGCTTGGGGCCAGGCCCCGGCGTTGAGCAATCTGTCGCGCGGCTTTGATGCAGCATCAGCGGCGCGACTGAGTGAGCTGATCATGCTCTGGTCGATTCCGATGGCGCTGATTGCCATATTGTGGCTGCTCGCCATGCGCAGCAGCACGCGCGAGGCAGGCCGATTTGGCGATGCCGCGCAGCTATTGGCCGCCGAAAGCCAGGCACTGGAAACCCGTTTGCAAACGGTGAACAATGAACTTTCCCTGGCGCGCAGCTTTCTGGCGACACAAGTGCAGGAACTGGACGGCATGGGTCGCCGCGCGGTCGACAAGCTGCAAGGCCATGCCCGCCAACTGGCGGACATCATCGCCGAAAGCCATGACCGTATGGAACGGATTGGCGAGATATCGGGCTCTGCCGTGCAGAATATGGAGCAATTGCGCAGCCACATGCCCGTGCTGGCCACCAGCGCCAAGGATGTGACCAACCAGATCGGCAATGCCGGACGCACCGCCAATGCGCAGCTAAAGGAAATGATCGAAGGTTTTGCGCGGCTCAACGAATTTGGCCAGGCCAGCACGCGCCATGCCGATGATATGCGCCTGAAAATGGGCGAAACCATTGGCACGCTCGACACGCAAATGAGCGGCTTGCTGACCCGTGTCGAAACCGGGTCGAGCCAGATTTTGTCCGTCCAGGATCAGGCCAGTGCCCAAATGTCCGAACGCCAACAGACCGTTTTGGCCGCACTGGAATCGCAAGTTGGCGATATCAAGGGCACAGCCAAATCGCTATTTGCATGGATTGAGGGTGAGCAGGCGCGCGTCATCGAAACCGCACGGCAACAACAGGAAGAGCTGCTGATCCGCCAGGAAAGCCAGCAGCGCGCCTTGGCCGATGGCATGACGGGCCTGATCAGCGATCTGGGCAGCGCGACCGAACATACTGGCGCGGCGCTATCCACGATGTTGGCCCAGCATCGAAGCGAAGGGCAAACCCTTGGCGAACAACTGGCGGCACAAACCCGCGATCACGAAGCCGCGTGGAAGCGCGTGGCCGAGGCGCTGGGCGCTGATCAGGAGCGTTTGTCAGCAACTTTGGCCCATGCCACTGATCAGGCGGCGAACAGCCTTGCGACATTGTCTGCCGAAATGGCGGCGCTGCGGGCAAGCGGCGATGAAACGCAGGCCAGCTTTGCAGCCCATGGTCAATCCATCCAAGCGGTTGTGGCGCAATATCAGGCCGGCCTGACAGCATCCCAGCGGTCCATTCATGAAATGACCGATGGCAGTGTGCGCCTGCTTGAGCTGATTCAAGCGGCATCTGTGCATGCCGAGGAAAAACTGCCTGTGGCATTTGTCGCTGCCGAGGAACGGTTGCAGCAGATCCGTAATGGGCTCGACGCCGTCGATCACGCTTTGGCCAGCGGGTCTATGGCGGCAGATCAGTGGCAACAGGTGGTGGTTGATGCGCGGCAGGCGATCTTTGATCAGCGCGGCGAAATCATGGCCTTGACCGCGCAAGTCGATGAAGGGCTGGCCAAGCGCAAAGCGTTGCTCACCGATATTCGCAGCGTCATGGCCAGCACCGCCGATGATGGCGAACGGCTGGCCGAGCTGTCAGAAACGCGGATCATGCCCGCGCTGCAATCGATCCGCGCTGCCACGGCAGAGGCTGGGGCCGGTGTGGCGGCTGGCATCGAAACGGCGATTGAACAAGCGGTGGCCCGCATTGGCCCGGATCAGCTGCGCCATGTCGATGCTCTGTTTGAAGGACAGGGCAAGGCGCTGTTGGCGCGGATGGATGATGCGGCGGCCAAGGCGCTGGCTTCGGCCAATGACAGTGCAACAATGTTGCGCGATCAATTGCGCCGCATAGACGAACTGGCTGGCAATCTGGAGCAGCGCGTGGCGCAAGCCCGCAGCCGCGCCGAGGAACAGGTGGATAATGATTTTGCCCGCCGGGTTGCCCTGATCACCGAGGCGCTCAATTCCACCGCCATTGACGTGACCAAATTGCTATCCAGCGAAGTGACGGACACCGCCTGGGCATCCTATCTGCGCGGGGACCGGGGTATTTTCACCCGCCGCGCCGTGCGCTTGATCGAGGCTGGCGAAGCGCGCGAAATTGCCCAGCATTATGACGCCGATCCCGAATTTCGCGACAATGTGAACCGCTACATCCACGATTTCGAGGCGATGCTGCGTATGTTGCTATCCACCCGCGATGGCAATGCATTGGGCGTTACCTTGCTGTCATCGGATATTGGCAAGCTTTAT
>JBGSTI010000320.1:0-9589 GCA_041736605.1 Sphingomonadaceae bacterium | reverse complement strand
CTCGTGCGCCGCGCCGTCCGCGTGAGACGCAGGATGATGATGCGCCCGTGGGCCTCGACGCTTCGCTGTTGCCGCCTGCCATCGGCATGCGCGATGAAGCGCCCGTTGCCGATGAAGCAGCGCCCGTAAAGCGCGTGCGTCGCCCCCGTAAAACCGCCGAAGATGCTGGCGAGACTGTCGCAGCCGAATAACTGCCCTGTACCCCGGCGAAAGCCGGGGCCCAGGTTTTGCGCTTAAACCCGGTCCGCCTGCGCCACCGAATCCGATGCGCGCAGCGTTGATATGATGCCCATCAGGTGGGTCAGATCGCGCACTTCCAGATCCACTTCAAATGTGTGGAACGGATCATCGCGATTGGTCAGCCGCAGATTGACGATATTGGCCTTTTGCGCGCCAAAGATACTGGCAATATCGGCCAGTGTCCCCGGCCGATTATAGACCACGGCGCGCACCCGCGCGGTGGCCCCATCGGATCGTTCATCCCAGCTTAAATCCACCCAATCGGCATCAATGCCATTGGCCAGATTCATGCAGTCAATCGCGTGCACTTCCACCGGCGCGCCGGGTGAGCGCAGGCCGACAATGCGTTCGCCGGGCACCGGGTGGCAACATTCGCCCAGCCGGAACGCAACGCCCGATGTCAGGCCCCGGATCGAAATCGCGCGCTCCTGTTTGGGCCATTCATGATCGACATCGTCAATCAACGCACCGCTGCCCGGAACCAGCGCCTCCATCACCGCGCGATCCTCGATCTTGGCGGTGCCGATGGCGACCATCAGGTCTTCCTCGCGCTCCATTTTCAGGCGTTGCAGCGCCTGTGTCATGGCCTTTTTGCCCGGCTTGATTGGCAGGCGCGCGACAATTTCCTCGAACAGCTTTTGCCCAATCAGCGCCAGTTCCTGCCGTTCCTTGTGCCGCACATACCGGCGAATGGCGGCGCGGGCCTTGCCGGTCACCACAAAGCCCAGCCAGCTCAATTGCGGTTCCGACCCTCGCGAACGCAGGATTTCGACGATGTCGCCATTGGCCAGCGGCGTGCGCAGCGGCACATGGCGGCCATTGATTTTGGCCCCCACCGCCAGATCGCCCAGATCGGTATGGACGGCATAGGCGAAATCGATGGGCGTTGCGCCCTTGGGCAATTGGTGCAGTGCGCCCTTGGGCGTGAAGGCAAAAATGCGATCCTGATATATCGCCATGCGGGTATGCTCTAAAAGCTCCTCGGCATCATGCGCGGTGTCAAGAATTTCAATGAGGTCGCGGATCCAGCCCGCCTGGCCATCGGGGGTCACGCCGCCCTGTTTATAGGCCCAGTGCGCCGCCAGGCCAAATTCGTTGCGCCGGTGCATATCCTTGCTGCGGATCTGCACTTCGACTTTCATGATATTCTTGAACAATATGGCGGTATGCAGCGATTGATAGCCATTGCGCTTGGGCGTCGAGATATAGTCTTTGAACCGGCCCGGAATCATCTGCCATGTCTGGTGCAGCACGCCCAAGGCGCGATAGCAATCCTCGACAGAATCGGTGACGATGCGGAATGCGATGATATCGGTCATCTGATCGAAATCGACATGGCGCTCGGCCATTTTCTTCCAGATCGAATAGGGATGCTTTTCGCGGCCGGAAATATCGGCCTTTATGCCTGCTTGGTCCAGCACGTCGCGCAGCGCGCGGCTGATCGAATCGACCTGGCCGTCCTGATTGGATCGGATCTGGCGCAGGCGATTGATGATCGTCGAATAGGCTTCCGGTTCCAGTTGCTCGAAGGCCAGCAACTGCATTTCACGCATATATTCATACATGCCGACGCGCTCTGCCAGCGGCGCATAGATTTCCATCGTCTCGCGCGCGATGCGTTTGCGCTTGTCGGGCGATTTGATGAAATGCAGAGTGCGCATATTGTGCAGCCGGTCGGCCAGTTTGACCAACAGCACACGCAGATCATTGGACATGGCGAGCAGGAATTTGCGCAGATTTTCCGCAGCGCGCTGGTCCTCGGTCTGTGCCTCGATCTTGGACAATTTGGTGACGCCATCGACCATGCGGGCGATATCGGCCCCGAACAGGCGCTCGATTTCTTCGGTGGTGGTCAGCGTGTCTTCAACTGTGTCGTGCAGCAAAGCGGTGACGATGGTGGGCACATCCATGCGCAGATCGGTCATCAGGCCCGCAACTTCGATCGGGTGGCTGAAATAGGGGTCGCCACTGGCGCGTTTCTGCGTTCCGTGCATCTGCACCGAAAACACATAAGCGCGGTTGATCAGCGTTTCATCTGCATCCGGATCATAGTCCTTTACCCGCTCGACAAGTTCATATTGCCGTAACATAGGCTTCAGATTGCGGTGTGGGCCACAGATTGCAACGGCAAACTGGCGCAAATGCGATATAATTTCTGTGCGCACCGTGTAACCTTGCGCAGGCCGCCGCCGAACTGGCAGTCAGCGGTGCCACAAGGCAGCGCGTGGATGCACAACAGGAACCCGATCATGACCCAAACCAAAAGTCTCTCGCTTGCCGCTGCCGCTCTAGCTTCGGTTGCCTTGTTGGCTGCTGCACCGGCCTCGGCTGAAATGGCCAAGGGTGCCAAGGAAAAATGCTATGGCGTCGCGTTGAAGGGCAAGAATGATTGCGCCGCCGGTCCCGGCACCAGCTGTGCGGGCACATCGACCACCGACTATCAGGGCAATGCCTGGAAATATGTTGCCAAGGGCCAATGCGCAAAAATGGGCGGCACGCTGACCGCGCATGAAGGCAATGCCAAGCCGATGAAAATGAAGCGTTGAAGCAGCGTTGATGCATGCGGATGTATCTCTGCCGCTGCGGGCGGGTATCGGGCTGAAACCGGCGCATTATGCCGGGCTGCTCGATCTTGATGACCCCCGCCGCCCCGGCTGGCTGGAGGTGCATCCGCAAAATTATTTCGTCGATGGCGGGCCGCCGCATCGCTGGTTGACAGAACTGGCGGCCCACTATCCGTTGAGCTTTCATTCGGTCGGCCTGTCATTGGGCAGCGCCGATGGCCTGATAGGCGATGAACTGGAAGCCTTGGCGACGCTTGCCGCGCGCTATCAGCCCACCGCCATTTCGGATCATTTGAGCTGGAGCGGCCATGGCGATCAGCGTTATCCCGACTTGCTGCCCGTCCCCTATAGCCACGCCGCGCTGACCCATTTTGCCGCACAGATCGGCCGGGTGCAGGACCGGCTGGGCCGCGCGATCCTCATCGAAAATCCCTCGCGCTATATGGCGTTGACCGGCGATGATATGGACGAGGTCGATTTTCTGCACGCCCTGTGCCGCCGCGCCGGATGCGGGCTGCTGTTTGATATCAATAATGTTGCGGTGTCCGCGCACAATCTGGGGCTTGATCCGCTGCGCTGGATTGATGGGATTGATCCGGCCCTCGTCGGTGAAATTCATTTGGCGGGCCATGCACAGGATGATGACTTTCTGATCGATGATCATGGTTCGCCGGTCAGCGATCAGGTGTGGCTATGGCTGAACCGGTTTCTGGCCCGATCCGGCCCGCGCCCGGTGCTGATCGAGTGGGATACAGACGTGCCGCCGCTGGAAACACTGTTGGCCGAGGCTGCACGGGCGCAGGCGGCGCTGGACGCATGAGCGATCTGGCGCAACAGCAGCGTGCGATCATGGATGCGCTGGCGCAAGGGCCGGATGCCTTGCCCGATGGCGTGATTGCAGGTGCCAGAGACCGGGCGCTAATGGCGATGAAGGTTCACGCCAACACAATCTGGCACGCGCGGCTGGTGGCATTGGAGGACAGTTTTCCGCGCACTCGCGACGCGATGGGCGAGGCGGCGTTTAACCAGTTGTCGCGCGCCTTTATCGAAACACCGTGCGCGGGCGCCGTGCCGCTTGCGCAAATCGGACGGGATTTTTCGGCTTTTGTTTCAGCGTATGATATTGCGGCGGGCCAGCTTGCTGCCTTTGAATGGGCCTGGCTGATCAGCTTTCACGCCGCCGATGCACCGCCGATGACGTTGGCCAATCTTGCGGGCCTGAACGAAGATACGCTGCTGGCGCTCCGCGTTGGCAGGCATCCGGCGGCAGCCTCCTTATCGCCGGTTCCGCCCGCACTTATCGCCGACCATGATTTGCTGGAAGGGGCAGAGGCTGTGCTGCTCTCCCGGCCCGACGCCGATGTGATGATCGGCGCGTGCAGCCCGTTTATGGCCGCGATGCTTGAACACATGTCATCCGGCCCCACAACCATCGGTAACCTTTTGGCCGGTGCAGGCGAACAGGGGGCAGAGGATGATGCGCTGCCCGCTTTGATCGCACTGATCGAGGCCGGGGCGCTGATCCTGATCAAAGGGGATTAGGGCGATGAAGTCATATTGGAAAAGCCTGATAAAACTGCTGTCGGGTGCGCCTGTCCAAGCTGTGCTGCTGCTGTTTGTGCGGATCGTACTGGCCGGAATATTCTGGCGTTCGGGCCGCATCAAGATCGCTGAAGACAGCTGGTTTACGATCAGCGACACCACCTATGTCTTGTTTGCCGAGGATTATTCGGGCGTTCCCCTGCCCGCTGATATCGGCGCGGTGATGGCGACCATCGGCGAGCATCTGTTTCCGGCCTTGCTCGTTATCGGCCTGTTGACGCGATTATCGGCGCTGGCGCTGCTGGGCATGACGATGGTGATCCAGATTTTCGTCTATCCTGAGGCTTGGTGGTCGGTGCATTCGCTTTGGGTCGCTTTGGCCTTGGTGCTGATCACCCAAGGACCCGGCGCATTGTCGCTGGACCGGGCATTTGCAGGACGAAAAGCCGCAGCATGATCGCCGATGATCCCACCATGATGCGGCTGATGGCGGCGGCGCAGCGCGGCGACAAACACGCCTATCGCGCGCTGCTGGATGAATGCCGCAAATGGCTGTTGCGCTATTATGCGCGGCGCGTACCGCCGCATCAGATGGATGATCTGGTGCAGGATACGCTGCTGTCTTTGCACAATAAACGCGCCAGCTATGATCCCGGCCGGCCCTTTCTGCCCTGGCTGGCGGCGATTGCCCGCTATCGCTGGGTTGATCATCTGCGCCGCCATTATCGCGCCGATGAAACGCAGCTGGATGGCGATTATCCATCCTTTTCCGAAGAACCGGGGGTGACCGCCCGGATTAGCCTCGATCATTTGATGCTGCATCTGCCCCCCGGCCAAGCGGAAGTGATTGCCCTTGTCAAAATCGAGGGACTGAGCATCGCCGAGGCGGCGGGAAAAAGCGGCCAGAGCGAATCTCTGGTCAAAGTGAATATTCATCGCGGGCTGAAACGGCTCGCTGCAATGGTTGAACAGTCATGATCAAAACCCGTCTTGCCACCCCATCGCGTGAGCGCCAAAGCGCCGCCGATTTCCTTGATGATCTGGCGCAGGATTTGCAGCCGGTGCGCCCGATCAAACCGGCTTATGCCTGGGCGTTGACGGCGTTGGCCGCATTGGCTGTGGTCGGCCTGTCTGTGCTGGTTCTGGGCGCGCGGCATGATGTGGCTACGGGCCAGCCAGAGCCGTTTCTGATGCTGGCCAATGGCCTGTTGTTGATGCTGGCATTGGCCTGTTCGCTGGCGGTGATCAGCATGGCACGCCCGCAGATTGGCAATAGCTATCAGGGGCCGGGCTGGGCGCTGGGCATGGCGGCGATCCTGCCTGCCAGCGGCATTGGCCTGACATTGCTTCATGATAGTCCGCCGCTTGGCATGCTATGGGTGGAAAGTGGCCTTGTCTGCCTTGCGACCAGCGCGGCGTTAAGCGTGATTGTATCGGTGCCTTTGATCTGGTGGCTGCGGCGCGGAGCACCGGCGCGTCCGGGCTTGGCCGGGTGGCTTACTGGCCTTGCGGCGGGCAGTTATGGTGTGTTCGCCTTTGCCCTGCATTGCAGCCATGCCGATATGATGCATATCGGCATTTGGCACAGCCTGGCTGTTATCACCTGCGGTGCCATTGGCCGGATATGTGTGCCGCCGATGATCCGCTGGTAACCGGCGGGTGATTTCGTAATTTTACGTCTTGTGCCCAGCCGCTTGCGGGCGCAATGACAGGCTCATGTCTAGCTGCGATACCTGTCTGGTCCGGAATCGGGCCATCTGCGCTGCGCTGGATGCGCAGGAACTCGTCACGCTCAACGCCATTGGCCGCCGCCGTAATATCGTGCCCGGCCAATCGTTGATGTGGGAGGGCGATGATTCGCTGATGGTCGCCAATGTGATCGAAGGCGTTTTGAAACTGTCCACCGGCACCGGCGATGGCCGCGAACAAATTGTCAGCATCGTCTATCCATCCGATTTTATCGGTCGCCCCTTTGGCACGCAAAGTCAGCATACGGTAACCGCGCTCACCGAAGCACAGGTTTGCACCTTTACCCGCCAGGATTTTGACCGGTTCGCGCGTGAGCATCCCGATCTGGAGCATAAGCTGTTGCAGCGCACGCTGGACGAGCTGGACCGGGCGCGCAACTGGATGCTGCTTTTGGGCCGCAAGACCGCCAGCGAAAAGATCGCGTCGTTCCTGCTCGATATGTCGCAGCGGCTTGGCGATACCGGCTGTCAGCCCCGCCTGGGCGACGCCCCGCGTTTCCAGCTGCCCTTTGGCCGGCAACAGATTGCCGACATTCTGGGCCTGACCATCGAAACCGTCAGCCGCCAGATGACCCGGCTGCGCGCCGATGGCGTGATTGATCTGCCCTCCCGCCGCGAAGTGGTGATTGTGGACCGGGCGGAATTGGAAGCGCAGGCGGGGTAAGTTTCGGCGTTTTCGTGTTGCCCACCCCCGGCCCCTCCCGCAAGCGGGAGGGGAGAAGAAGGGTTGATCCCTTCCCCAAGCGGGAGGGGCAGCGAGACTTGGCGGCCCGCAGGGGCGCTTAGTCGCAGCGGGGTGGGCAGAGCCGCACCCTGCCATTAGCGGCCAACAAAAAAGACGGAGCCTGCATAACAGGCCCCGCCAGTTGGAGGAGATGGGTGCCCTGCCAAGGGCCTCGGCCGGATGGCAGGGCGAATTTGGTTAGAACCGGAAACCAACGCCTGCGCTGATCACCCAAGGGTCCAGCTTGTGGCGGGTGGCCAGCACTTCGGTGCCAGCGGCGGTATACCAGTGCGACGTGGTGCTGAGGAAATAGCGTTTGGCATCAAGCGAAACCGACATGCCCTTGTCGTTGATCGGCATGTCAAACCCGGCCTGAAGCGCAAAGCCCAGTTCGTCGTTGATCTTGTTGCGCGTCGCACCCAGCGCCTGCGTTGTTGTGCCCGATTTTTCATCGATAAAGATGAAATAGGTGGGGCCAGCGCCGATATAGGGCTTGAAGCCATCGGCCTTGCCGAAATGATATTTCACCGTCAGCGTCGCGGGAATGATATTGGCGTTCGACACCAGACCGGCCCCTGCCAAGCCGCCAAGACCCGTCACGTCATGCTGCGTCAGACAGCAGATTGTTTCCAGCGAGACATTCTCGGTCGCAAAATATTCAACTGCGATGGTCGGCACATAATTGTCGTCCGCTTGCGTCTGCGTATTGGCGGGCAGGCCAATCGCGTCGATCTTGACCGATTTGATCTTGCCATCAGGCAGCACAGCGGTGCCCAGAATTTTGACCTGAATTTTGCCATCCGGCGTTCCAGCCATGGCAGGTCCGGCGGTTCCGGCAAAAGCCAAGGCCATCAGTGCCGCACCGCCCAAAATCGTTTTCATTGATCTAACTCCGCTTCGATACACAAGGCCGTCTGGCCGGTCACCCTATGGTGTGCGGGTCTTGTGGGCCGAACCTGATGGAGTCGCATTGATGCGGCGCAACGAATTTGTTGATCCAGCGCAAGGACGTGAAGCTGCGTGATTGGCATGTTCGCGGCATGTGGCCTTATTATTCCGAATTGCTGGCGCGGCCGGTTCCGCGTTATACCAGCTATCCCACCGCTGCCGAATTTGGCCCTGAAACAGGCCGTGCGGCGCTGGAAGCAGGGATCGCTGCGTGCGAAGACCCGATATCCTTCTATGCGCATATCCCGTTTTGCCATCAGATTTGCTGGTATTGTGGTTGCAATACGGGCGCGGCAGGCAAGGCACAGCGGCTGAATCAATATATGGCGGCGCTGGATCAGGAAATTGATCTGGTGTCGCAAATCCTGCCCAAGGGGCGTGATGTGGCGCGGATTGCGCTGGGTGGGGGCAGCCCCAATGCCATTGCGCCACTGGCACTCGTGCGGCTGTTAGACCGCATTATCACCGCCTTTGGCGCGCATGATCCGCAAATCAGCATCGAAATCGACCCGCGCGGCTTTACCGCCGAATGGGCGCGGGTGCTGGGCGCGACACGGATCAGCCATGCGAGCCTGGGGGTGCAGACATTTGCCCCCGCCATTCAACAGGCGATTGGCCGGATACAAAGCGCCGATCTGATTGCCCGCGCGGTCAGCGATTTGCGCCATGCGGGCGTCGCGTCGATCAATTTCGATCTGATGTACGGCCTGCCGGGGCAAAGCATGGCCGATCTGGACGACACGCTGGAACGTACGCTGGACCTGCGGCCCGAACGCATTGCGCTGTTCGGCTATGCCCATGTGCCGCATCTGTTGCCGCGCCAGCGCCGGATTGATGGCAGCAACCTGCCCGATCAGGCGGCGCGCTTTGCCATGGCGGCGCATGGCCATGATCTGCTGATTGATGCAGGCTATGTTGCCATTGGCTTTGATCATTTCGCGCTGCCCGGCGACGGCATGGCAAAGGCCATGGCCAATGGCACGCTGCGCCGCAATTTTCAGGGCTTTACCGATGATCCGGCAGAGCATCTGATCGGTCTGGGGGCCAGTGCGATCAGCCAGTTTCCGGATCGGATCGTCCAGAACGAGAAAAATGCCGGGCGCTATCGCGAGGCTTTGAGCCAAGGGCGGCTCACCGGTGCATTGGGCATCATGCGCAGCACAGAGGATCGCCAGCGCGCGCTGGTGATCGAGGACATATTGTGTGGCCGCGTGGCTGATCTGTCATTGATTGCCGATCTGGTCCCGTTGGACGCGCTGCTTGCACCATTCATCACGCGCAATCTGGTGCGGCTGGATGACGACCAATTGCATCTGTTGCCGGGGCACATCCCCTATGCGCGCACCATCGCTGCGCTGTTCGATCCCTATCGCGCGCCGATTGCCATGGACGTGGCAGCGCAAGGCGCACCGCAGCGGTTCAGCACGGCGGTGTAGCGGCAGAATTTCCGACAGTTTTCAAAAACCAAAGTCGAGTTGCAAAAATCGCATCTGTTTGTTGACCGGTGTCAATGTTTCGGATGCGCCGCGGGTCCATGCCCGCATCATAACAAGGGAAGATACTATCATGGAAAAGCTGGTTTCCCGCGCGGGGGCGTGGGTCGTCGTGCTGTTTCTTGCTGTCATGGCCATGGCCTTGGCAGTCGACAGCGGATTTGCGGTTCATATGGGCATTGTCGCACTGGCGGCAGTGATCGGTCTGGTGTTCACCGTTGGCAGCGCCGACTATGCTGGAATGGCGCGGGGCCTGCTGAAGATGCCCACCGATCTGACGCGCTATGATGATGATCCGGTGCGCTGGGGCGTTATCGCCACAGTGTTCTG
>JBGSTI010000441.1:0-2735 GCA_041736605.1 Sphingomonadaceae bacterium | reverse complement strand
CCTGCTGGCCAAGGACCGCAAGGGCGGGCTGGTATATCAGGACGGGTTGATCCTGCCGGGTTAACTCTGATCCGTCTGGCCCCCGGCCAACAACCGTTTCACCATCCGCCGCGCCGCCAGCATCAGCCAGATGGCTAGGCCCAGCAGCACGACAGCCAAGCCAAAGGCCAGCCATGGGTTGAAAAACGCCAGCGCCAACAGGCCGCCCGTGGCGACATCCTCTGCGGTGGACATTACCACATTGCTGACCGGCTCTGGACTGGTGTTGATGGCCGCGCGGGCGCTGGCCTTACCGCCATGGCTGACAAGAGCCGCCCCGCCGCCCAGCAGGAACGCAATGACCTGCCATGTCGGATCGCCCGAATCGATGATGGCAAGCGACAGCAACGCGCCGCCTAAGGGTCGGATGATGGTGTGAATGCCATCCCAGATGCTATCCAGCCACATCACCTTATCGGCAAAAAATTCGGCCACAGTGCCCAAAGCCGCGATGCCGATCACCCATGGATTGGCCAGCACATCCAGCATCTGCAACTGTTCGGGCAAGGGTATCCAGCCGGTACGCATCGCAATTCCGGTGACCAGCACGCAAAGATACAGCCGCCAGCCCGACAACAAGCTGACACTGGCGGCGAGGCCCAGAAGTTCGATGATACCCATGATGCGCTCCCCCCTATTGCGGCTGTTTAGTGGTTACACCGTCATGACTTATCATTGAACCGTCATTGCGAGGCCGCAGGCCGCGGCAATCCAGTGTGGCGGTGTGTAAGTCTCTGGATTGCCGCGCTTCGCTCGCAATGACGAAGCGGGGCAATCCAATGGCATCATCCTAATCTCACATCACACAAAAAACTGCGTGATCCATTCGGCCATCAGCGCAGGCTTGTCTTCGCCTTCGATTTCCACGGTAAATTCCAGCACCTGCTGCCATTGGCCGGGGCGCTTTTCTTCGAGTTCCAGCAGTTTGAAATGGCCGCGCACGCGCTTGCCAGAGCGGACGGGGGCCAGGAAACGGGTTTTGTTGCCGCCATAATTGACGCCCATCTTGACGCCCTCAACCTTGGGGCAATCCGATTTGGCCATCAGCACGGGAAACAGCGACAGGGTAAGGAAACCATGCGCGATGGTGCCACCGAACGGCGTCATTTTGGCGGCTTCTTCGTTGATATGGATGAACTGATGATCGCCGGTGGCATCGGCAAATTTGTTGATCATATCCTGATCGATCAGCAGCCATTCGGATGAGCCGAGCGTTTCGCCAACCTTGGCCTTCATGTCTTGCGGGGTGATGCTGGTCATGGGCAATCCTTTCCTTGTGATACACGATAATCGCGGGTTCTGGCCTTGTAGCGGGCTTTGTGCAAGCCCTTGGCTTTGCGGGGTTTGGCTGCCGTTACGGAACCGCCGGGGCGGGGCTTGCAGGCGGCGCATAGGGCATCACCATCTGCCCGTCCGGCGCGGCGGTAAAGGTGGTTTGCGTGGGATATGCAAAATCGATTCCCTCGGCGGCAAAGCGTTTGACGATGTCAAGGCCGATGCCGTGCCGGGCCTTGAACAGCGAATCCGGATCATTGCCCGCCACATCGAAATCGAGCTGGAAATCAAGGCTGCTGGCATTGAAGGCGGTGAACACGGCGCGCACGAATGTGGTGTCATGCCGCTCAACAATCTCTTGCAATATCCGTGGCAGTGCCTGCAATTTTTCCGGCGGTGTCTGATAGGTCAGCGCCAGCACAAAGCGGCTGCGGCGATGATCGGTGCGCACCGCATTGGTGATTTCCATCGCCAGCAACTGCTTATTGGCGATGATTACCTGCTCACCGGTCAGCGCGCGCAGCCGGGTGCTTTTCAGACCGATTTTTTCCACCGTGGCGGTGGTGGTGCCGAATTTGATCGTCTCGCCGCGTTTGAACGGCTGGTCGAAAATGATGGCAAGGGCTGCGAACAAATCCTCGAATATGCCCTGCGCGGCAAGGCCAATGGCGATGCCGCCAATGCCAAGGCCAGCGACCAGACCGGTAACGTTGACCCCCAGATTATCGAGCACGACGATCAAGGCGACGGCAAACAGCGCGACGGTCACCAAGATGCGGATCAACGTCATGGCATTGCCCAGCGTTTCTGATCCATCATGGCCGGAATCCGCCGCACGCCGCTCAATCAGGCCCAATATGACCTCGCGCACCCACACCGCGACTTGAAATACGGCGGCGATGGTGAACAGGAATCCGATGATCCGCTCAAGACCAGTGGGCACATTGGCAAAGCCCGACACCAGCCGGATAGACACCAGCAGCGCAAAAATATGGCCCGTGCGCGCCAAAGTGCGCCCGACAATCGCGGGCAAGGCGCGGCGATCCGCCTGATTATCGGCAAAGCGCCGCGCGCGGCCTTTCAGCCAGATGATGCCCAGATAGACAAGTGTGGCAGCAATCGCGGCGATCAGGATTTCGACGCTGTGATTTTCCAGCCATGTCCACATTTGCTGAACGCTGGATTGCAGACGCTCGATGGTCAGCGGTTCGGTGATTGGACTGGAATTGGCGGCGGGGGCAGCAGTGGCTTTGGTCATCATCATGGCCTAGCCTACGCAGTAGCGGCGGCGCAAGTTCCGGTAAAATTGTGTGTTATGCTAAGTCCTCCCCATCGACTTGCGATGGGGAGGTGGCAGCGCGAATGCGCTGACGGAGGGGCCCCTCCACCATTCGCTTCGCGAACGGTCCCCCTCCCCATTG
>JBGSTI010000406.1:0-3842 GCA_041736605.1 Sphingomonadaceae bacterium | reverse complement strand
GGGCAGCAGCTTGATGTTCTTGAGGCCCAGATTCTTGCCCCATTGATACATGACAAAAGCGTCATTCACCGAGATGCAGTAAATCGCATCAACACCTGCCGCCTTGAAATCATCGGTCAGGCGTTCAAAGGCCGGGCACTGCTCATTCGAGCAGGTGGGCGTGAAGGCACCGGGCAGCGAGAAGATAACAACCTTCTTACCCGCAAATTCATCGCGGATGTTCAGGTCTTGCCAGCGAAACGGGTTTGAACCGCCAATGCTTTCATCGCGCACGCGGGTTTTCAGCGTTACTGCCGGAATCTGGGTCGAAATCATGAAGGCCATCCTTGCGTCTATGGTGGTAACGCGATGGGGCTTAGCCCGGTTCCCTTGAATGATAAAATGACTAATATTGGTCAGAATGATCAATTAATTCGCTTAATCTGATCTTGCCTCAATCCCTCAGCGCAGGCAGCATCACTATGGAGTGCGGAACAGGGGGAGACGATCAATGCAGGGATCAGCACCGAAATGGTTTATCGCCGTCAGTGTGGTGGCGCTGCTGTGGAATCTGATGGGGCTTGTCGCCATCATGGGTGATATATTTGGCGATCCGTCAAAGCTCACCGATGCGCAGCGCGCCTTGCATGATGCAACGCCGCTATGGGCGGTGGCGGCCAGTTTGGGCGGCGTGCTGGCGGGCAGTATTGGTTCGCTGGCGCTGATCCTGCGAAGGGCTTGGGCGGCGCTTGCCATGATCGTTTCGCTGATCTGCGTTGTAGTGCAGGATATCTGGCTGTTCGTTCTGGGCGATGTGCAGGCGGTTTACGGACAAGTGCCAGTGATCATGCAAAGCATCGTGCTGGTGATTGCCGTGGCTTTGGTGTGGCTGGCGCGCAGTGCCAAAGCCAAGGGCTGGTTGCGCTGAGCCTCTACATCTCGCCGCGTTGACGGCGGATGGCGAACCATTTTTCGACATTGGCATTATGCTCTTGCACCGTCGCCGCGAACTTATGCCCGCCCGTGCCATCGGCGACCATGAACAGGGCATCGGTCTTGGCCGGGTTCAGCACGGCTTCGATGGATGCCAGCCCCGGATTGGTGATCGGCCCCTTGGGCAGGCCCACCATCGAATAGGTGTTATAATCGTTGATCTGGCGAATCTCGCTTTCGCGGATGCGCCGGCCCAGCGGACGGCCCTTGGTGATCGGATAGATGATCGTCGGATCGGCTTGCAGCATCATCGCTTTTTTCAGGCGGTTGGAATATAGGCCCGCCACGGTGCGACGTTCCGATGGCTGGCCGGTTTCCTTTTCGACGATAGAGGCCAGCACCACGGCCTCTTGCGGGGTTGAAACCGCAATCCCGGCGCTGCGTTTGGTCCATGCCTCGGCCAGCGCCTTGGTCATGGCATCCTGCATGCGTTTCAGCACGGCGGCGCGCGTCTCACCGCGTTCGAACGCATAGCTTTCCGGCAAGATTGACCCCTCGGCAGGCACCGGAATTTCGCCGGTCAATAGCGGTTCGGCCATCAGTTTTTCATGCACCAGCACACTGGGCATGCCTTCGGGCACCATCACGAATCGGCGCACCACATCATTGCCCTGCAAAATGCCCAGTATCTGGGCGTTGCTGGCTCCGGCCGGAATCGCAAACTCGCCCGCCTTGATCGGATCACCGCCACCCAAAATGCGCGCGCGTTGCAGGAACGCACTGGCCGATTTGATCGCGCCCTTGCCCTCCAAAATGCTCGCGGTTTTGGCCAAGCTGGCCCCATCGGGAACCTGAAAGGTCATGTCCTGTTTCAACGGCCCGGCGGCATTCCAGCCATAGATGAAATTGCCGCCAATCACCGCCGCCAACAGCGCGATGACCGCCAATAGGCCAAGACCGATCTTGAGATTCATGGGTCTGCTCAGATCCGCTTCATGATCAGGCTGGCATTGGTGCCGCCAAAGCCGAAGCTGTTGTTCAGAGCGGCCTTTACTTCGCGCTTTTTGGCGACATGCGGCACCAGATCGACGCCCTCGGTGCCCTCATCAGGGTTATCGAGATTCAGCGTTGGCGGCACGATCTGATCGCGCAGCGCCAGAATGCAGAATATGCTTTCCACGGCGCCTGCACCGCCCAGCAAATGGCCGATGGCGGACTTGGTCGAGCTCATCGATACGCCTGTGATATCATCGCCAAACAGGCGCTTGACGGCACCCAGCTCGATGGTGTCGGCCATGGTCGATGTGCCATGCGCGTTGATATAATCGATGTCGGCGGTGGTCATGCCCGCCTTTTTCAACGCCATCTGCATCGAACGGAACGCGCCATCGCCATCGGGATGCGGCGCCGTGACGTGATAGGCATCGCCCGACAGGCCATAGCCCACGACCTCGGCGTATATTTTCGCGCCGCGCGCCTTGGCATGTTCATATTCTTCGAGCACCAGCACGCCTGCGCCTTCGCCCATAACAAAACCGTCGCGGTCCTTGTCATAGGGGCGGCTGGCGGCTTCGGGCCGGTCGTTAAAGCTCATGTTCAGGGCGCGGGCTTGCGCAAAACCAGCGATACCCAGCGGGTTGACGGTGCCCTCTGCGCCGCCGGCCAGCATGATATCGGCATCATCATCGCGGATCATCCGCGCCGCATCGCCAATCGAATGCGCGCCGGTGGAGCACGCCGTCACCACCGCATGATTGGGGCCTTTCAGGCCATATTTGATGCTGACCTGACCCGAAATCAGATTGATCAACCGACCATGCACGAAATGCGGCGAGACGCGGCCCGGCCCCTTTTCGGCGAGCAGCAGCGATTCGCTTTCAATCCCTGGCAGGCCGCCAATGCCCGACCCGATTGAGCAACCGGCGCGCAGTTTCTGCTCTTCCGTCAGCTCGGTGAGGCCGGCATCTTCCAAGGCCTGACCAGCGGCATCGATGCCATAGATGATGAACGGATCAACCTAGCGCTGCACCTTGTGATCAACGCGCTTATCAGGATCAAAGCCCCAGGGATGGTCCTTGGGCTTAACTTCGCAGGCGATCTTGCACTTGTGATCGCTGGTATCGAAACGGGTAATCAGGCCAGCACCGCTCTTGCCCTCAAGCAAACGCTGCCAGACACTTTCGACATCGGCCCCCAAGGGAGTGACCAAACCCAAACCGGTTACGACTACGCGGCGCATACGGCCCTGCTCCTGTTGTTATTAAACGTGCCTGATTGCGGCACGTTCTACGTCAATTTGCGGCGAAATCAAAACGCTCCCAAAGTCGGCAGACTGTGCCAGACCGGGAGCGTTTCTATCGGATCAAGGCACAGCAGTTGCGCCATCAATTCCTTGTGGTCCGTCGGACGGACCCGGCTGAAGGCCATCGGAAATCCAGCGATCCTGCCCGGTCTGATCCGCCATGGAATCACCGGGCGCGCTGCATTTCAAATGCCCGATCAGCCCTGGTTGGCTTCGATGAATGCAATCGCATCCTTGACGGTGGTGATCTTTTCAGCCGCATCGTCAGGGATTTCGACGCCAAATTCTTCTTCGAATGCCATCACCAGTTCAACGATGTCGAGGCTGTCTGCACCCAGATCATCGATAAAGCTCGATTCAACGGTGACCTTGTCTTCTTCAACGCCCAGATGTTCAACAACGATCTTGGTGACTCGTTCTGCAGTGTTGCTCATGTGCATGCCCCTTTTTTGGCTATTCGAATAATGGTCTGGACTTCGCCCTAATGCCCGCAAGCCGCACTGGCAAGAGGGTAAGCATGCAGACGCGATGGGTGGATGCGCAAGACGAGCCGGTTACTGTGCCGGTGCAAAAAATTGTTGCTTGGCATATTCGAAAAATGCCGCGCTTAATAAAACGTCCTGCGCAT
>JBGSTI010000310.1:0-2363 GCA_041736605.1 Sphingomonadaceae bacterium | reverse complement strand
GACCCAGCAAAGTCTGCTGCCCTGCTGCCACGCGCGCGAACATATCCTGCCCGCCTGTCTCACGCGCCTGCATCCGCACCATTGGCGTCAGCAGCGCGGCAAAGGGATCGACCGGGCTGGTCAGATAGCGGGCGTGATAGTCACCCTCACCTAGCTTGGCGCGTTTGGCGGCTTCGGCCAGCGCATCATCCAGATCGCCCAGACTGTCGACCAGACCCAGCTGACGCGCGGTGCCGCCATCCCAGATGCGGCCTTGGCCAATGGTGTCGATCTGTTCGGGCGTCTTGCCGCGCGCTTTCGCCACGACATTCAGGAAACGGGTATAGCCCGCCTCGATATTGGCTTGCAGAATGGCGTTGACCTCGGGCGTAAAGCCAGCCGCCAGATCGGGCTGGCCCGACAGGCTGGTGGTTCGCACACCATCGGAATTGACGCCCCATTTGGCCAGCGCCTTTTCAAAGGTCGGCACCACGGCGAAAATGCCGATAGAGCCGGTGATCGTGTTGGGATCGGCCATGATGTGATCAGACGCGGTCGATACCCAATAGCCGCCGCTGGCCGCCAGATTGCCCATCGATACCACCACAGGGATTTTCTTGTCTCGATACCGCTGAATGGCGAGACGGATTTCCTCCGACGCCGTCACCGAACCGCCGGGTGAATCCACCCGCACGACCAACGCCTTGATATCGTCATCCTGCAACGCTTCGTCGAGCAGCCCTGCGATACGCGTGCCCCCCGCCATGCCGGGGCCAGCCACGCCATCCACGATTTCGCCCGCGATAGTCACCACCGCAATCGGATCGCCATTCTGCTCGGGCGCATTGGCCCCCAGCCAAGCGTTCAGCGGCGTGTGCTTGAAATTGCCGGGCAGGCCATAATCTTCCTCACCCGCAATCTTCGCCACGCGCTTGCCAAAGGCCACACGGTCACCAATTGTATCGACAAGGCCAGCCTGTTTGGCGGCCAGCGCCAGATCGCCCTTGGCCGCTTGCACCGCGCCCACCGGATCGGCAATCATCGCGTCCAGCTTGGCCTTGGGCCGGGCCTTGGCCACTTCGGCGCGATACGATTCCCACAAGGGACCATAAACGCCCTCCAGCGCCTGTTTGGCCTCGGGCGATTGATCATTGCGGCTATAGGGTTCGACCGCCGATTTGAACGTGCCGACCTTGTAGATGTTGACCGTTACGTCGAGCTGATCGAGCAGCCCGCGATAATAAAGCCGGTTGCCGCCCGGCCCCGCGACCAACAGTCCGCCCAGCGGATTGACCCAGATTTCATCGGCATGCGCGGCCAGTTGATAGCCATCATCGCCATAGCCGGTGGCATAGGCCAGCACTGGCTTTTTGGCCTTGCGCACCTTGTCCAGCGCCTCACCCATGCGGGTCAGCGTGGTTTGGCCTGCGCCCATGAACCGGTCGAGATCGAGCACGACGGCCTTGATCCGGTCATCGGTCGCTGCGCCTTCGATAGCGCGGATCACGTCAGCGGCGCGATATTCCTGAATAGGGGCTTGGCCTGATGTCAGCACGGCAAAGGGGTCGACCGCGGCCGGTTCCTCAACCACCGTGCCATCGAGTTCGACCAGCAAGGCACCATCGCGCACAAAACCGCCGGTGGGCCGGGCAGACAGCGCGGCAAATAGCAGCACGAAGAATAAAAGCATGAACGCCAGCACCAGCCCGTCCTTGATCGCGACCAGTATCTTCCACGCCTTGCGGACGAAATTCATGCCTGTTCTCCCGGCGGGCAAAATGCAGCCCTATGAAGTTGGTTTAGGGATGATTGCCCGGTTTTTCCAGCGCAGAGACTGATTTCGGGTGAAATCACCCGGGCAGATTCGCAAAGCGCCACGACAAAGCTTCTTTAACCAGTTTGCGGTAAAGCCGGTGCTTATGAAAAACCGCCTCATCACTATCGCTCTTGCGTCGACCGCCGCTATCCTCGTCGCCACCCCTGCCTCTGCCACATGGGGCTATCTGCCCGGTTACGGCAAATACCCGCATCAGCATTACAATAAATGCGGCCATGGCGGAACGAGCAGCACATCGAGTTCGACCACCAGCTCGACTACCAGTTCGACTACGGGCGGATCATCGACTGGCGGCTATACCAGCAGCGGTTCGTCAACCACCACCAGCGGCGGTGTTTCGACCAGCACCACTTCGGGTGGTTCAACCACCAGCGGTTCCAGCAGCACGACCACGGGCGGTTCCACAAGCGGTGGCATTTCGACTAGCACCGGCGGCAGCACGACGACCACGACCAGCAGCGGCGGCGCGACCAGCAGCGGTTCGACCTCTTCGGCAGGCACGACCACGACAAGCACTTCGTCCGGCGGTTCTACCACGACCAGCACC
>JBGSTI010000376.1:0-6928 GCA_041736605.1 Sphingomonadaceae bacterium | reverse complement strand
TGCCCACGCCCCCCATATCGGCCAATCTGGCATCAAAGCGAAAACCCCTCGCCCAGATACAGGCGGCGGACATTGGCATCGGCGACCAGTTCCTGCGGTGACCCGGCAAACAGCACCTGTCCACCATAGATGATGCAGGCGCGATCCACGATATCCAGCGTTTCGCGGACATTGTGATCGGTGATCAGCACGCCGATGCCGCGATCTTTCAATTGCAGCACCAGTTCGCGAATATCGGAAATCGAAATGGGATCGATCCCGGCAAAGGGTTCATCGAGCAGCACGATCGACGGCCGCGCCGCCAGCGCACGCGCAATTTCACAGCGCCGCCGCTCACCACCCGACAGCGCCATGGCGGGCGAATCGGCGAGGCGCGTCAGGCCAAATTCATCGAGCAGCTTGTCCAGATCAACCTGGCGCTGCGCCTTGTCTGGTTCGGCCAGTTCCAGCACCGCCATGATATTCTGCTTCACGGTCATGCCGCGAAAAATCGAGGTTTCCTGCGGCAGATAGCCAAGGCCCAGAATCGCACGGCGATACATGGGCAGCTTGGTAATATCGGTGCCGTCCAGCATGATGCGGCCGCTATCGGGCTTTACCAGCCCCATGATCGAATAAAAGCAGGTGGTCTTGCCCGCACCATTGGGGCCAAGCAGGCCCACCACTTCGCCCTTGCCCACCGACAGCGACACATCGGTCAGCACCGCGCGTTTGTCATAGCTTTTGGCAATCGACACCACCGCCAGCCCATTGGTCATCGCCTGACGGTGCAGCGTATCGTGCACGTCATTGCCGCGCGCGGTTTCGCTGGCAACTGACATGTCGGGCGTGGCTTGAAATTCGGTCATGCGTATCGGTCCGCTTTCATGGGGGTGTGATAGCCATAGGATGGTAAACAAAGCGAGAAAAGCCGCGACTTTACGAAAAATGGCAGGATTTATGCATGGCCGCCAGTTTCAGCGGGAATTGGCGCGGAATTTGGGCAAAAAAAAGCCGGAGCAAATCGCCCCGGCTCTTTTGTATTTGTGGGCAAAAGCCTCAACGCTTGAGGCTAAGGCCACCAAAACGCTTATTAAAGCGAGCAACCTGGCCGTCCTGCGAGATGCGCTGGCTGCCACCGGTCCATGCGGGATGCGACAGCGGATCGATATCCAGCTTCATCGTATCGCCTTCCTTGCCCCAGGTGGAGCGAGTCTGGAACGTGGTGCCGTCCGTCATCTGGACGGTGATCAGGTGATAATCGGGATGGGTATCGGCCTTCATGTGTCTGCTCCTCATGCGGCTGGTTCCGACCAGCCAGGATACGGGAATCAGCCACATGCCTATCCCATGAAAGCGCGCGCGTTAGCGTGATTGGCGGGGAAAGGCAAGGGGCGGTGCGTTAATGCGCCGCGCCCCAGCTAATCCCCGTGCCAATCTCGACGCCCAACGGGACATTCAACACCACTAAGGGCGACGCCGCATTTTCCATCACGGTACGAATCACAAGGCTGGCGGCCTCGACATCCCCCTCAGGCAATTCGAACACCAGTTCGTCATGCACTTGGAGCAGCATTCGCACATGGCCCAGCCCGGCTGCGTTCAAGGCTGGCTCCATCCGCGCCATGGCGCGTTTGATGATATCGGCGCTGGTCCCCTGAATCGGCGCGTTGATCGCGGCACGTTCACTGCCTTGCCGCTCGGCCTGATTTTTGGAATTGATCCTGGGAAACCAGGTCTTGCGGCCAAACAAGGTTTCCGAATAGCCCTGTTCGCGCACCGCCGCCAACGTCTCGGCAATATAGCGGTTGATGCCGGGGAACCGCTGGAAATAGGTGTCGATCATCGCCTGCGCTTCATCGGCACTGACCTCTAATCGCGTCGCCAGACCCCAGCGCGAAATGCCGTAAAGAATGGCGAAATTGATCGTTTTGGCGCGCCCGCGCGTGTCGCGGTTGACCTCGCCAAACAGCTCCTGCGCGGTGCGCGCGTGGATGTCTTCACCATTGGCAAAGGCTTCGCGCAAAGGCGGCACATCGGCCATATGCGCGGCCAGCCGCAGCTCGATCTGGCTATAATCCGCCGCCAGCAACACATTGCCCGGTTCGGCCACAAAGGCATCGCGAATCTGGCGGCCGATTTCAGTGCGGATGGGGATATTCTGCAAATTGGGATCGGTGGACGACAGGCGGCCCGTCTGCGCGCCCACCAGGCTATAGCTGGTATGCACGCGTCCGGTTTGGGGATTGATCTGCGCCTGTAGCGCATCGGTATAGGTGGATTTCAGCTTGGCCAATTGCCGCCAATCGAGCACTTTGCGCGCCATCTCGACACCTTGACCTGCCAGCACTTCCAGCACCGATTGGTCGGTCGAATATTGGCCGGACTTGCCCTTTTTGCCGCCCTTCAGGCCCATCTTGTCAAACAAGATGTCGCCCAATTGTTTGGGGCTGCCAATCGCAAAGGGTTCACCGGCAAGGGCGTGAATCTCTCCCTCCAATTCGGCCATGCGCGTGGCAAATTCGCCAGACAAGCGCGCCAATTGCTCGCGG
This sequence comes from Sphingomonadaceae bacterium, assembly GCA_041736605.1. Classification (GTDB taxonomy): domain Bacteria; phylum Pseudomonadota; class Alphaproteobacteria; order Sphingomonadales; family Sphingomonadaceae; genus JBGSTI01. The sequence continues at coordinate 4,397 of JBGSTI010000376.1, read as the reverse complement.
TCCACCTTGATGCCGTTTTGTTCCATGCGCGCCACCACCGGGATCAGCGGGCGATCGACCATTTCATAAACGCGCGTCCCGCCCTCCTGATGCAGGCGCGGTTTCAGCACGGCATGCAACCGCCAGGTGACATCGGCATCTTCGGCGGCATAGCGCGTGGCATCGGACAAGGGCACTTCGTGAAAGCCGATGGCCTTCTTGCCGGTGCCGGTCAGTGATTTGAAACTGATGCATTCATGATCGAGCAGCGTGCGCGCCAGCTCGTCCATGCCATGCCCGCCGCCCATGATGTTGCGTCCGGCATCCAGATCAAAGCTGAGGATCATCGTGTCATCCACCGGGCCAACGGTGATGCCGTGGCGCGCCAGCACGTTGATATCATATTTGATATTCTGCCCGATCTTGAGGACGGCATCATCCTCTAACAACGGTTTGAGCGCGGCAATGGCATCGGCCAGCGGGATCTGATTCGGGGCCTCGCTGAACATGTCGTCACCGCCATGGCCCAGCGGGATATAGCAGGCCTCATTAGGACCAAGCGCCAGGCTGACCCCGACCAGCCGCGCCGCGATGCTATCCAGCGAATCGGTCTCGGTATCAACCGCCACCACGCCTAGCGCAAAGGCACGCGACACCCAGTCTTGCAATGTCGTCAGATCGGTGACGGTCGCATAGGCGGCATGATCAATCGCGGGCATGATGGGGGATTGCAGACCCGCAGCGCCGTCGCTGGTGCGTTTCTGGCCCTTAACCTGATCGTCGATTCGCGGCTTCCCGGCAATTGCGGCATTGGCGGCGTTGCTATCCATCGCCTTACTGAGCCGATTGACCAAAGACCGAAAGCCATGTTCCTCGGCAAAGGCACGCAAGGGCGCTTCGGGAATGTCCTTGAGCAGGAATTCCTCCAGCGGCACAGGCAGCGGGCAATCATCCTTGAGCGTTACCAGCACTTTGGACAACCGGGCATTATTGGCCTGCGCAATCAAATTTTCGCGCATCTTGGATGGCTTCATCGTTTCCGCCGAGGCCAGCACCGTATCCAGATCGCCATATTCGACAATCAGCTTCGACGCAGTCTTGGGACCGATACCGGTAATGCCCGGCACATTGTCGACCGCATCGCCCATCAGCGCCAGCACATCGCCGACCTTGTCCGGGCCAACCCCGAATTTTTCGATCACCTCATCAGGGCCGATACGGGCATCCTTCATGGTATCCAGCATGTCGATTCCCGGCTGGATCAGCTGCATCAAATCCTTGTCGGAACTGACAATGGTCACGTCCCAGCCCTCGGCCCGCGCTGCCAGCGCATAGGATGCGATCATATCGTCCGCTTCGACATTTTCCTCTTCAATGCATGGCATGGAAAAGGCGCGCGTCGCATCGCGGATCAGCGGGAATTGCGGCACCAGATCGTCGGGCGGCGGCGGCCGGTTCGCCTTGTACTTGTCATAAATGTCGTTGCGAAAGCTCTTCGACGATTTGTCGAGAATCACTGCCATATGCGTCGGCCCATCGGCAGCATGCAGATCACGCGCGAGCTTCAGCAGCATGGTGGAAAAGCCATACACTGCCCCTACCGGCACGCCCGCCGGATTGGTCAACGGGGGCAGGCGATGATAGGCGCGGAAAATATAGGCTGAACCATCGATCAGATAGAGATGGCGTTTGCGGTTGGTTTCATGGAGCGTTTCATCGGTCATGTGCCATGCTTAGCAAGCCCGCCGCGCGGCGTCGCGCATCAATTCTTGGCGCTGACCCATGTAAAATCGTTGCGATGCGACGAGCCGTTTTTAAGACGACTTGATTGATAGAGAAACGATGCTATTTAGAAGACTGGAATGCGGACCCGGATGTCGGGCACCGGTCCAACCTTGTAACTGCAAAAGGAAATTGTTGAATGCGCAAGATTTTCATTGCCGGTCTGGTTGCCAGTGCCGCCCTCGGTCTCGCCGCTTGCTCGCAAGAAGCACAGCAGGAAACCGGCGAAGCAGCCGAAGCCGTTGCTGAAGACGCTGCGGCTACTGCCGAAGGCGCTGCTGATGTTGCTGGCGAAGCGGCTGCTGAAGCCGGTGCTGCTGCTGAAGCTGCTGGTGACAAGGTTGCCGAAGGCGCTGAAAAGGCGGCTGACGCTGCTGGTGAAGCTGCCGACAAGGCCGCTGCTGAAACCGGCAAGGCCGTTGAAGAAGCTGGCAAGGAAATGCAGAAATAATCTGCTGATCCAAGTCTGACTGTTAAAGGAAAGGGCGTGTCGCAACAGCGGCGCGCCCTTTTCCTATGCTGAGCTACCGACAAGCTGGTGGTGCGGGCGGGGGGAATCGAACCCCCATGGGCAAAGCCCGACGAATTTTCTTACCCGCCACGGTTTTCACCGCCATCCGCAGATGCGGATGTTTGGAGTCTGGACTATCCCTTCACCATGCAGCGGCGTACCGCCTGTTTAGGTGCTGCCCGTCTAGTCTCTACACCTTCCCCGCCGCTTTCGCATCGGGGCTTGGCTCGGGATTGCCATTTTACAGGGTTCCCCGAATTTGAGCAGTTCTGCATCATCGGTTTCCCGAATGAGCACTCAATTCATGTGCTTAAGTCCGTTGCGTCTACCAGTTTCGCCACGCCCGCATCACCGCTGGCCGCTATAGAGACGCGGCCCATTGATGCCAAGACGATAAGTGTCAGAGCCGCACGCCGCCGCGTGCTTCGACCATATCATCGCGATTGACCTCGAAATCCTTGGCATCATGGCGCTCTCGCAGCCGATTTTCGGGCTTTCCGAAAGGACGATTGACCATGCGCCCGCGTTGCACCGCTGGACGGCTGGCAACTTCGTCATACCAGCGTTTGAGATTGGGATATTCGTGCACGGAAATAAATTCCTGCACATCATAGGCCTCAGTGATCAGCGCGCCATACCAGGGCCAGATCGCCATATCGGCAATGGTATAATCGTCGCCAATCATGAACCGACGGCTGGCAAGATGCGTGTCGAGCACATGCAGCTGGCGCTTGGCCTCCATGGCGAAGCGATTGATGGCATATTCGATCTTGAACGGCGCATAGGCATAAAAATGCCCCAGCCCGCCGCCGATATAAGGCGCGGAGCCCATTTGCCACATCAGCCAATTCATCGTTTCGGCGCGATCGCGCTGGTCTGTAGGCAAAAAGGCACCGAATTTTTCGGCGAGATAAAATAGGATCGATCCACTTTCAAACAGGCGAAGGGGCGGATCCTGACTGTGGTCCATCATCGCCGGGATCTTGGAATTGGGATTGGCTGCGACAAATCCGCTGGAGAACTGATCGCCAGTGTTAATCTGGACGAGCCAGGCATCATATTCGGCGCCCGAATGACCCGCAGCGAGGAGCTCTTCCAGCATAATCGTCACTTTGACGCCATTGGGCGTGCCCAATGAATAGAGCTGGAGCGGATGCTGGCCGATTGGCAGGTCTTTTTCATGCGTAGCGCCAGAGATTGGCCGATTGATCGCGGCAAAACGTCCGCCGCTGGCTTCATCCGTGCCTTGATCCCAAGTCCAGACCGTGGCGGGAACATAGCCCGGTGGCTGATTGCGATTGGCGTTGTCCGCTCCCGACATGCATTTCTCTCCGATTATCAAAGGCAAACTGCCACTTGAACTACCTTGCAGTAATCGCAGAGCGTCCGCAACGGAGCATTGGCCTGTTGGCGGGTGGCGGACACGGGGAAAAGACACAAAAAGAGCCCCGCGAGGGGCTTGTTTTGTTGGTTGCGGGAGTAGGATTTGAACCTACGACCTTCAGGTTATGAGCCTGACGAGCTACCGGGCTGCTCCATCCCGCGTCACCAAATAGCCATTTACAACGAAATGGCCAGAAACACAAAAAGCGCGACCATAGGCCGCGCTCTTTGAAGAATGTGAATGGGTTTATACCGCGCACGCCGGCTTCAATGCCTGGCGACGACCTACTCTTCCAACGCTTAAGCGGTAGTACCATCGGCGCAGTCAGGTTTCACGTCCGAGTTCGAGATGGGATCGGGTGGGTCACTGACGCTATGGTCACCAAGCAATGAAGCAGGCGTGCGGGGTTTTTAATCGATACTCGTGCAAATTCTATGGTCTGGCTGATAAATCATCCATCAGACAGCGTGCCTTGCGGCAGCATTGCCATTGATGGTGGGATTCAACAAGCGCGAACAGAGTTATTAGGACCGGTTAGCTCCATGCGTTACCGCACTTCCACACCCGGCCTATCAACGTGGTGGTCTACCACGACTCTATGAAATCTTATCTCGAGGGAGGCTTCCCGCTTAGATGCTTTCAGCGGTTATCCCGTCCATACATAGCTACCCTGCTGCGCTCCTGGCGGAACGACAGGTACACCAGAGGTATGTTCAACCCGGTCCTCTCGTACTAGGGTCA
>JBGSTI010000365.1:0-6198 GCA_041736605.1 Sphingomonadaceae bacterium | reverse complement strand
GCCGGTATTCACGAGATGAAGCGAAGTAGATTCCAGCGGCTCCATAAAGCCCGACGCGAGACCAAGCGCGACGACATTCTTGTTCCAGAATTTCTTGCGTCGTCCGGTGATGAAGCGCAGGAAATTGGGATCGGCTTGCGGCTTGCCTGCGATATTGCCGAGCAGGATATCCAAAGCCTCATCATCGGCCATGTAGCTGCTGCAATAGACATGGCCATTGCCGTTGCGCTGTTGCAGCGGCACCTGCCATTGCCAGCCCGCCTTGTGCGCCGTTGCGCGCGTATAGGGAAGCGGGCCGCTGCCATCCTCACGCAAACACGGCAAAGCCACCGCGCGGTCACATGGCAGATAGTTGCTCCAATCATCATAGCCGGTTTTCAACGCCTGTTCGATCAGCAGCCCGCGAAAGCCCGAGCAATCGATGAACAGATCGCCGTTGATGGTGGTGCCATCATCCATCGTTACCGATTCAACAAAGCCGTTCTCGCCATTCAGCGCCACATCAGCGACGCGCCCTTCGCGCCGCACCACACCGCGCAATTCGGCATAGCCGCGCAGGAAACGGGCATAGCGCCCGGCATCAAGATGATAGGCATAGTTGACCGGCGGCAGATCCTCCCGCGCATAATCTTCGCTGCGGGCAAAGCGGCCGAAATGCGCCGCCATGGTTTCCATGTTGAAAATCTGGATCGGGCGCTTGTCACCCGCCTGATGATATTTGTGCCAGACATGGTGGAACGATACGCCCTCCACCTGATAGCCATAATTGCCGAACGGGTGGATATAGCTGTCGCCCAGATTGCCCCAATTGACGAACTGAATGCCCAGTTTGAAACTGCCCTGCACGGCGGACATCATCTCGCGCTCGTCAATGCCCAGCAGTGTGTTGAATTCGAGGAAGGGCGGGATCGTCGCCTCACCCACGCCCACCGTGCCGATTTCCTCTGATTCGATCAGGGTAATATCGACCTTGCGCCCCTCGCGCAGGCGCGATAGCGCCGCCGCCGCCATCCAGCCTGCCGTGCCGCCGCCGACAATGATGATCCGTTCAATGGCCATGCCGGTTATCCTCTCCTATTGTTACAAAGACATATAGTGTGTGCTTACGGATTGTGAACGTTTATTTTGCATCTTGTGAACGCTATCAATTTTCCCTATGCAGAAAACTGACGGAGGGTCTCAAACCCCCGCATGGGAACAGAGGGAGGATCGAGTGGCTCGCATTTTCATGAATAATGGTGCACGCCTGCAGCCTGCTATGGCGCAGCGCGTCATTGCACTCACCACGGCATCGACATTGGCTTTGTGCGCCTTTGCACAGCCTGTAATGGCACAAGACGCAGCCGCAGCGGCTGAAGAGGCTCCGGCAGAAGAAGACGCGATTGTCGTTTCCGGTTTCCGCAAGGCGCTGGAAAACGCGCAAACGCTGAAGCGCGAATCAGACACGTTTGTCGATGTTATCACCGCCGAAGATATCGGCGCTTTGCCCGATCGTTCGGTGGCCGAAGCGTTGCAGCGCATTCCCGGCGTCAATATTTCGCGCTTTGAACAGCGTAACGACCCTGACCGTTTCTCGGTCGAAGGATCGGGCGTCATCATCCGCGGCCTGCCCTATGTTCGTTCGGAACTGAATGGCCGCGATATTTTCTCGGCCAATGGTGGCCGTGAATTGTCATTCAACGACGTCTCGCCCGAATTGTTGGGCCGCGTCGAAGTGTTCAAGAATGTGACCGCCGACATGATCGACGGCAGCATTTCGGGCACCGTCAACCTCGTCACGCGCAAGCCGCTCGACAAGCCGGGCCTCAATCTGGCTGGCACGATCGAGGGCAATTATGGCGACATGGCGCGCGAATGGTCGCCCGGTTTCTCGGTGCTGGCGTCGAACACGTTCGAAACCGGCATTGGCACATTCGGCCTGCAATTGGCCTATGCTCAATCGGAACTGGTAACGCGCACCGATGCGTCGCAGATTACCGATCCCTGCTATCGCGCCCAGTCGCTCACCGCCGGATGCCTGCGCGTCCGCCCGGTTGGTTCGGGCGGCATCAGCGGTTCGAACCAGTTCTCAGCCGACAATTTCCCGCCTGCTGGCGCGGTATTCGTGCCCAAGGGTGCGGGTGTTCGCACCACCGATCTGTCGCGTGATCGCAATGCGATTTCGGCCATTGGTCAGTGGGAAAGCAATGATGGCCGTGCGCAAGTAACCCTGGAATATCTGCGCGCCGAAACCGAAGCCACGCTGAATGAATATGCGGTGCTGGCCCTCGTCAATGACGACGCTTTGTTCCCGGTCGCGGCACCCGGCACGACGGTTACCTATAATGGCAATCAGTTCGCCACGGGCCGTTTGACTCAGGGCAATCTGGGCATTCCCACCGAATTGCTGCGTTTCCAGCGTGAAGATACGGCCAAGACCGAGGATTTCTCGTTCCACCTGAAGCTGGATCCGACCGATCGCTTGCGCTTCAATTTTGAAGTGCAGCACATCAAGTCTGACCGCAGCGAAGATGGCTTCATCTCGGTGATGCAGACCTATACCGATATCTTTATCGACAATACCGGCAACACACCTTTGGTGCAGTTCCTGCAGCCGGGCACGGCCAATTCGCCGTCCAGCTATTTCAACGATCCGTCGCGCACCTTCTATTGGTTCCTCATCGACAATCAGGTGAAGAACGAAGGCGAACTGACCAGCATGCGCTTTGACGGCGAATATGATGTCAGCGACGAAGGCTTTTTCCGCAAGGCGCGTTTCGGCGCGCGTTGGGGTGATCGCAGCCGCGTGACGCGCAGCGCCAATTTCTCCAACTGGGCAATCTGGGTGCACCGTGGACGGGCCGCAACGGCAATTGGAACGGCAATGATCCGCAGGCCTTTGGCCCTGGCGGTGCCTATGTGCGCGACTTCCCCAATTCGGCGCAGGTACGCAATCCCTTTGGTGATCGCTTCCAGCGCGGCAATGCGCCGGTGCCGCTGGGCGATGGTTCGGCCTTCTTCTTTGGCGGCGACAATCTGGTGGCCGATTATCTGAGCGGTGACATTACCCGTCAGGCTGGCGCGATTACCGCGTTCACGCTGACGCCGAATGCCTGGTTCCCGATTTCTGCCCGCACCAGCAATGTGCCGGGTGGTGTTTGGACTCCCGGTGAAATTTCGGATGTCGAAGAAAGCACCATGGCAGCCTATGCCCGCGTTGATTTCGGCGCTGATCTGGGCGGTGTGAAGCTCGATGGTAATATCGGCCTGCGTTATGTAAAATCGAACGTCCGCAGCGGTGGTTCGTTCAGCCTGCCGACACCGGAAGCCTTTGATAATAATGGCAATCGCAACGGCCGGGTCGAACTGGCCGAAGTGACGGGTTCGTGCGATTTTATCCGCAATAACAACATCACCCCGGTCCCTGGCTATTGCCAGCTGTCTCCGGAGCGTCAGGCGCAATATGCGGCGCTGTTTACCGGCGAGGTCATTCCCGATCCGGTGAACGCCAAGTACAGCAACTGGCTGCCCAGCTTCAACGCGCGGCTCGATTTCGGCAACGGAATCCTGGTGCGTGGCGCAGTGTCAAAGGGCATCTCGCGTCCGGATCTGTCGGCCTATGCATCGGGCGGCGGCGCGTTTGACAATACCAACAATCTGCGCGCTGGCGGTATTCTTGCCAATGGCCCGCTGCTTGGGATCAACACCGGCAACCAGTTCCTGCGCCCGGTTCAGTCGTGGAATTACGATCTGTCGGTCGAATGGTATTGGGATGATGTCGGCTCGCTGACGGTTTCCGGTTTCCTGAAGGACATCAAGAATATCATCAACAGCGGTGCTGTGGTGCGTAACTTCACGACACCGGGTGGAACCAATACCGATGTCATCTTCAACGCGCCGGTCAATAGTGAGGGTGGCACGCTCAAGGGTGTCGAAGTCGCTTATCAGCAGGTCTATGACTTCCTGCCGGGCCTGCTCAGCGGCTTTGGTTCGCAATTGACCTATACCTATGTCGATGCGGGTGATTTCAACAACTCATCGCTTGGCCCGGAACAAAGCCCGTTTGCCGGTGGTCTGCCGCTGGCTGGCGTGTCGAAACACACGATCAACGCGGTTGGTTTCTATGAAAAGGGCCCGGTCTCGTTCCGTCTCGCCTATAACTGGCGGTCCAGCTTCCTTCAGACTCCGCGCGACGTGATCTTCCCGTTCTCGCCGATCTATGGGGAAAGCACCGGCCAGCTCGACGGCTCGATCTTCTTCACGGTCAATGAATATCTGAAACTGGGTGTTCAGGGCGTGAATCTGCTCGATGAAGTGACGCAGACCAGCCAGGTGATCGATTTCGAAGGCACGCGCGCCACCCGCTCGGCCTTCCGTAACGACCGCCGCTTTACCTTCCTGGCGCGTTTCGACTTTTAAGGCATAACGCCCTAAGCCTGAACTTTACCACCGGGCCGCTGTTGCAAGACAGTGGCCCGTTTTGTTTGTATCCATTCGATTCCCCCTGATTGAAAGGCCCGCATCATGCGCCATGTCTGGTCCCTGTTCGCCGCATCTGCCCTGATGGCTACGCCGGCTTTTGCCCAAGGCGAGGCTCCAGCAAGCGATAGCGGCTGGCAGCTCGTCTGGTCTGACGAATTTGACGGCACCAATCTGGACCCCAAAAAGTGGAAGCCAGAAAAATCCTGCTGGGGCGGCGGCAATCAGGAGCGGCAATGCTATACCGGCCGTAAGGAGAATATCCGCGTCGCGGATGGCGTACTGACACTGACCGCGCACCAGGAAAATTTTACCGGCCGCGAATGGCCGCCTGAATTTGCGGTCATGCCCAATCCCAAGATCACCCAGCCTTTCACATCGGGCAAGGTGCGCACGCGCGGCATTGCGGCGTGGAAATATGGCAAAATCGAATTTCGCGCCAAGCCGCCCAAGGGCCAGGGCACATGGCCCGCCGTGTGGATGATGCCAGCTGAGGACCATTATGGCGGCTGGCCACTATCGGGCGAAATCGACATTTTGGAAGGCGTCAATCTGGGTGCAACCTGCCCGGAATGTACAGGCAATGTCGGCGAAAACCGCATGATCAGCGCGCTGCATTTCGGCGATAAACGGCCGGGCAACCTGATGCAGGTCACACGCGTCGCTCTGCCCGATGCCAGCCTGCCTTCGGATGATTTCCATGTCTGGACTCTGGAATGGGGCCAGGGCCTGATGCGTTTTTATCTCGATGGCCGCCAATATTGGGAGGTTAGCGCCGATCAATGGTCCACCGCATCGGCCAAGGCCAAGGGCAATCCGATGGCGCCGTTTGACCAGCCATTTTACATCATGGCCAATCTGGCCATTGGTGGCCGCTTGTCAGAAGACAATAATGACAAAGGTATCGCGCTGGGCGTGACGCCCGCAGAATTTGCCATAGACTGGATCCGGATATATCAGTGTGAAAAGGACCGCGAAACTGGTCTCGCTTGCATGAATAAGCCTGAATAAAGGGCGCGAACAGGAAATAGCAGTTTATGGCCAGGCGCCGCCAATCCGTTACCATCACGCATGTTGCCGCCGATGCCGGCGTTTCGTTGCAAACCGTCAGCCGGGTCATCAACAACGAACCCAATGTCCGCCCGGCCATGAAACAGCGGGTGCAGGCGTCGATCGACCGGCTGGGCTATGTGCCGTCCATCGCGGCACAGCGGATGAGCGGGTCGCGATCCTATCTGATTCTGGCGATCAATGACCGTGAGCGCACGATAGCCGATTGGCAGGCGCGGCAGGGCAGCGACTGGGTGGATCAGATGCTGCTGGGCGGCATGCTGAAATGCGCTGAATTTGGCTATCGGATGATTTTCGAGCTGGTTGATACGCATAACGACCATGTCGAACGCGAATTGAGCGCCACCATCGCCGCATTGCAGCCCGATGGCGTTATCCTCACCCCGCCGCATTCCGAAAATCCGCTGATCACGCAATTGCTGACGGATCGCCGCATCCCCTTTGCCCGGATCGGGTCCAATCAACCCGGATCAGGCATTGCGCTGACCATGGATGATGAAGGCACGGCGCGCATGGCCACCGATCATCTGATCGCCCTTGGTCATCGCCGCATCGGCTTTATCGCGGGGCCCGACGAGTATAGCCTGTCAGGTTGGCGCATATCGGGCTGGCAACAGGCGATGGCGGCAGCAGGACTGGCCCAAGATGATCTGATGATCCGCGGCGATT
>JBGSTI010000330.1:0-1545 GCA_041736605.1 Sphingomonadaceae bacterium | reverse complement strand
GTCAAGAAAATGGCCGCCACAGCGCGTGAAGAGGCCGAAAGCCTGAAAGCCCGTATTGCTGCGCTCGAAGCAGCCGCTTCGCCCGCAGCACCCAAAGCGGCCAAGCCGAGCACGGCCAAGGCCGCAACAAAGCCGAGCACTGCCAAAAAATCCTGATTTTTCCAGCTTTTCCACAGGCTTTGCACAGACTAATCCCGCTATCCCCCGATTGCGGATGGACAGCAATTGTGCGCATTGTCGTCACTTGACACATAGACCTTGTGGATGCCCGCCAATTGCCGGGCCTGCCATCATCATCGGGGCAGTTCCTCGCTGATGGGCATTTTTGCCGGGTAAAGTCCGGCAAAAACGGGTATGGACGGCCAATGATGGAACCGGATCTGGGAATGGACCGCGACGACGCAGCCCCTGTGGACATGCTGGCCTCGCTGTTTGAAGCGCGCGGCTGGCCATGCGAATTTGTCAATGAAGACGAACTGGTCGGCGAGATTCAGGGCAGCTGGGCCAATTATCAATTGCGCGCGATCTGGCGATCTGAAGACCATGTGCTGCAATTGCTGTGCCTGCCCGATATCCGCATCACCGATGAAAAACGCACCGCCATTTTCGAAGCGATCGCGCTGATCAACGAACAATTGTGGCTGGGCCATTTCGATATCTGGTCGAACAATGGCGTCATCCTCTATCGCCACGGCCTGATGCTGGGCGATGAAGGGCTTTTGTCGCTCGATCAGGCGCAAATGGCGGTCGAGGCAGCGGTGGACGAATGCGACCGTTTTTACCCCGTGTTTCAGTTCATCCTGTGGGGCGAAAAAACACCCGCTGAGGCGATGGCCAGCGCGCTAATAGATACGCAGGGCGAGGCATGAGCGGCGCGTTGTCCGCCTATCAAGGCCGCATCCTGATCGTTGGCTGCGGCAATATGGGCGGTGCGATGCTGCGCGGCTGGTTGGCCGCGGGCTTGTCGCCTGCGCAAGTGACGGTGATCGATCCGATGGCCAGCGGCCTGCCCGATGGCGTCACGCATCTGGATAGTCTGGGCGATGACGCCGCGCCGTTTGATCTGGTGCTGCTGTCAGTCAAGCCGCAATTGCTGGCGGCTGTCGCACCAACGATCCAACGCGCGTTCGGGGCGGACACAGTGCTGCTGTCGATCCTGGCGGGGTCTGATCTGGCGGCGTTGGCGCGCTATTTCCCCAGCGCGGGCACGATTGTGCGGCTGATGCCCAATATGGCGGTCAGCATCGGGCAATCGCCCTTGGCTTTGTTCAGCGCCGATGATGCCGTTCGTGACCGCATTGATCCGTTGATGGCCCCGTTGGGCAGCGCCTTTTGGCTGGATAGCGAAGAACAGTTGCATGGTGTCACTGCGCTGACCGGGTCTGGCCCGGCATTCGTGTTTCGCTTTATCGACGCGCTGGCATCGGGTGCGGTCGCCTTGGGCCTTGCACCCGATCAGGCGCAGGAACTGGCGCTGGCGATGGTGCGCGGCGCGGCGGAACTGGCGGTGCAGTCAGACCATGACCCGGCAGAACTCGCCCGCCG
>JBGSTI010000327.1:0-2512 GCA_041736605.1 Sphingomonadaceae bacterium | reverse complement strand
AATTGGAGACGATGGAGGACATTGCCCAGTTGCTGGAAACCGCGCGCACATCCGAAGCGATGCGGATTTTCATTGGCGCGGAAAATAAATTGTTTTCGCTTTCCGGCTCGTCGGTGATAGCGGCCCCCTATCGCGATCAGGCGGGCAAGGTGGTTGGCGTGGTTGGCGTAATCGGGCCGACGCGCTTGAATTACGGCCGGATCATACCCATCGTTGATTTCACCGCGAAAAGCCTGACCCGTTTGATGGGCTGATGCGCAAAACGTACAAAATGCAGGATAAACCATTACCGTGATGAACCAGAATGAAGGCGGCGAACCGCTCGACACCGCAGCACAGCAGGAATTGGACGGCGTGCCCGAAGAATTGCGGGAGGGCGGCGAGGCCGAAGACTTGGCCGCGCGGATCACGTCGCTTGAGGAACAACTCGCCTCGGCCAAGCAGGACGTGCTCTATGCACAGGCCGATACCCAGAATGTGCGCCGCCGCCTTGAAAAGGACGCCGCCGATGCGCGCGCCTATGCCGCGACCAATTTTGCCCGCGATATCCTGTCAGTGTCTGACAATCTCACCCGCGCCCTTGAAGCGATCCCCGCTGATCTGCGCGAAGATGAGCGGATGAAGGGGCTGGTCGTAGGCCTGGAGGCTACGGGCCGCGAACTGGACAGCGTGTTTGGTCGCCACGGCATCACGCGCATCGCCGCGATGGGCATGCCGCTCGATCCCAATCAGCATCAGGCGATGATGGAAATGCCGTCTGCCGATGCCGAACCGGGCACGATTCTGGTGGAGATGCAGGCCGGATATATGATCAAGGATCGCCTGTTGCGCCCGGCCTTGGTGGGCGTGGCCAAGAAGCCCGATTGATAGTGACGCCTATTCTTGCGGCAGGCCATCGGCAATGTCGTAATAATCGCCCTTGTCATCGGTGAAGATATGGCAGTGCAAATGTGTGTCGGTGGGTGTGTCAAACGCACCCATCGCTACCGCTATTCTATCGCGCGCGGGCGGATCCCAGAACAGAAAGCTGCCACAGCTGCCGCAAAAGCCGCGCCTTACTTTGGCTGATGATTGATACCAGCGAACTTGATCCTCACCAGCAATGGTCAGGTTGCTTCGCTTCACATCAGTCGAGGCCCAGACATGCCCGGATTGCTTGCGGCACTGGCTGCAATGGCAGGCATCGGGCGCCTTGAGCGGGGCATTGACGGTAAAGCGGACGGCTCCACACAGGCAGGCGCCCTTATGCGTGATCATGGCAAACTCCTTTCAATCGTCCAGCGAATGGCCGATGGTCAGCGGGCGCTTGAGCAGATTTGCCAACGCCTCTGCCGTCCTTTCGAGCGTGTCCCCATGGCCTGATGTCGTTATTGTGCACCGGCTTTCGGGCCTGTCAGCACGCTGGCAGACCAATTCGATGATTTTCACTCCGCTGCCGCGCGCCGGTGCGACCACTTCCAAATGCACCGCCTGCACATTGGCCATGGGCAAGATTTTGAGCTGGCCGACGCAGATCGCCAGCATGGTCTGATCCGGCGATAGAAACACGCCGCCATGTAGCCGCTCGATAAAGGGCGGTGGCTGGCGCACATAGGCCAGTTCGGATTCGGTCACGCCCAATGTGGCCAATGCCTCGACGATGGTGCGCGGGCGCTGTTGTACTGGCTTGCCCAAGAGCCGGGAGAATAGCCCACGCGGCGGCTGTGGCGCTCGCGGTAGCCAGCTTGCCAATGGCGATACCGGCAGAGTTATTGCGGGCATTGCGTTTTCCAGCCACGCCAGTTCAGTTGGGGTGCAGATGAGCCGAAAGCCGGTTTCGATGTTGATGGAACACGCCGTTTTCAGGCGCGGTTCGCGCTCATGCGAGCTATTGGGAAAATATTCCCGTTGCAGCTTGGACGGCCAGCAGATGATGCTGATCGATGCCGGACCATCGCTCCAGCGCCAGCCAAAGGTGTTAGACGTATTGTCTGGCATGGCTGGGCCCAAATGCAGGGTCAGTTCTTTAAGTGCAATAGCCAGATTACGCTCTGCCTTATCGCTTTCCCACAGATGCGCGCTCAGTCTTAATGGCGGCAGTTCGGGCGCAAATAGCGGCACGTCCCAAAAGGAAAAGGGCTGCAACAGATGGGGCAGGGCATCGGGATTGGTGTCGATCAGTACGGTATCATAGGTCGACCAGCCACAGCGCGTGACGCCGAATTGCGCAGCCAGATCGGCGCGTGATGTTTGCCATGGCAATCCGGCAGCATCCAGCCATTGCTGGACCCGGTTCATGCATCGCTGCCCGGTGTGAAGGGCACCAGATTGCGATAGGCATGGACGCCCGGCGCGCCCGCCAGCCCCCGGCCTTGCTCGATCAGGAACCAATGGCGGACGATTTCGGCCTGTTGTTCGAGGCCGTATCGGTGAAAGGGCTGTCCGGGTTTCAACGCATAGCCATAGCGGCAAAAGGGATGGCGGCGCAGCGGCAGGAATATGCCTTTTTGATGCTGCCACACATGCACCATTT
>JBGSTI010000301.1:0-2139 GCA_041736605.1 Sphingomonadaceae bacterium | reverse complement strand
AGCAAATTGGTTTGCCCGGCAATATCGCGGATCAGGCCCAGAATCGATTCCACCGATTTGGCATTTTCCGACAGCGCCTTGCTTCCCGTCACTGCCTCTTCGGTCTTTTCAGCGGCCTGATTGGCGATCAAGGCCGCGCTTTGCACTTCGCTGCGCGCAGTTTCGATGGCGCGGATCAGCCCGGCGGCGGTTTGCGCCGCTTCGCGCATGGCAATGGCCGATTGTTCAGAGGCGGCGGCGACTTCAAATGTCTTGCCCAGCACGCCTTCGGCCACATCCATGGTCTGGCGCGCATCATTCTGGCAGATCAGCGACTCGGCCACGGCATCATCGGCCAGCTGGCGGATCGACTTGTCAAAGGCGCTGGTCTGGTCCTCGCGTTCCTTGGCGACTTGCCGCGCGGTTTCCTCGGCATAGCAAATGGCATGCTGTTCGGCCTCGACAATGGCGATCTTGGTCACCGTGCGGGTGAGTTTCAACAAGCTGTCGCGATCATCGCCGCAGGCCTCAAACACCATGGCGTTGACCATCTGGTTCACTTCGGCGCGATCATTCATGCCCGCTGACATTGGCACGCCATTTTTGAACATCATGTGGCAATGCATTTGCAGCATGGGCCGCCATTTCATCGCTGGGAAATTCCCATATAATTCACACAGATATTGCTCAGCCCCGGCGATGAAAGCCTCATAATCCAGGCCTTCCAGCGAACGGTTCGATTCCGGGCTGCGCGATGCACTTTCGGCAAATAGCCGGGCCAGCTCGCCAATGCGCGGGCGGATATGCACGAACAGCTGCTTCAATTCTTCGGCAAAGACTTGCAGCTGGCGTTCATTGCGAAAGATCGCATGATTGGGCATCGTCATACAGGCTCCGGACCTTATGTCGGCAAAGCGCGACATTCCTGTTTCAACCTGTGACAAATCAGGGTTAATATGTGGTAAGTGAAGGGGCCGCCAAATAATCTGCCGAACTGGGCTGTTGCCAACGTGCAATGGCCCTTGCGCCGTGTCGCCTTTTGGCTAATGAGGGCGGCATTGCTGGCATTGTCTGCCGCGCGGGCGGGCCTTGCCATTCATCTGTTTTACGCGCCGCACATTCTTCATGGGGGCCATATGGCAAACATTGTCGCCGGAACCGGAAAACGTCCGATATCACCGCATCTGCAAATCTGGCGTTGGGGGCCGGCCATGGCCGTGTCGATCCTGCACCGCGTATCGGGCAATGGCCTGGCCGTGGTTGGCGGCATCGTGCTCGTCTGGTGGCTGGTGGCTTTGGCGAGCGGCGTTGGCGCCTATGATGCGTTTATTGGTCATGCCAGCGCCTGGTATGGCCGCGTTGTCCTGATCGGATTGACCTGGGCCTATTTGCAGCATCTGCTATCGGGTCTGCGCCATTTCGTCATGGATGTGGGCGCTGGCTATGATGTTGACCGGAACAACCGCATCTCGTTGATCATCCCGGCGGTGACCGTGTTGCTGACAGCGGCGCTCTGGGCGTTCATTCTTTTCGGCCGGGGGAACTGATATGGGCAATGGAACCGGAATTGGTCGCGTTCGCGGCCTGGGCAGCTCGGGCCATGGTGCACATCACTGGTTGATCCAGCGCGGCACCGCCATCGGCAATCTGGTGCTGACCTTGTGGCTGGTGATTTCATTGCTGACGATGAAATCGCTCGATTACGCCAGCGTCGCGGCATTTTTCAGCCAGCCGATTGCGGCAGTCGCCATGATCCTGCTGGTTATCAGCGTGTTCTGGCACATGATGCTGGGCATGCAGGTGCTGATCGAGGATTATGTGCCCGATCATGGCCTGCGCTTTGGCGTGTTGCTGCTGGTCAAGTTTGCCATCATCGCGGGCGCTTCGCTCGCCATTTTTTCCGTAGCGCGCCTCGCGCTGGCAGGAGCCTGATTCATCATGGCTGATACTTCCGCTTATAAGATCATCGATCACACCTATGACACTGTCGTTGTCGGCGCAGGCGGCTCTGGCCTGCGCGCCACCATGGGCAGCGCCGAAGCAGGCCTGAAAACCGCCTGCATCACCAAAGTGTTCCCCACCCGCAGCCACACTGTGGCGGCACAGGGCGGCATCGCGGCGAGCCCTGGCAACAACACCCCCGATCACTGGTCATGGCAC
>JBGSTI010000173.1:0-1549 GCA_041736605.1 Sphingomonadaceae bacterium | reverse complement strand
GGCGTGAAGACCGGGCACGCACACGGGCACAGCGCGATGCCATCGCCACCGAACGCCGCGCGGCAGAAACGGACCTTTCCGATACGCGTCTCTATGCGTCGAGCAGCGGCACAGTGGTAACGCGCGCGGTGGAAAATGGGGCGATTGTTCAGCCGGGGCAGACGGTGTTTACCCTTGCCATATCCAAACCGGTGCGGGTGCGCGCGTGGCTGCCCGAACCGTGGCTCAGCCGGGTGCGTCCGGGGCAGAAACTTGAAATCTCGGTCGATGGCGTCGAACAGCGGCTGACCGCGACTGTTGCGCATATCGCGCCGGGGGCGGAATTTACGCCCAAGACCGTGCAGACCGAGCGGCAACGCACCGATCTGGTCTATCGCATGCGGTTGAATGTCGATGATCCGCAAAATTTGTTGCGTCAGGGCCAGCCCGTGAAGGTGCATTTGCCCGCCGCCAAGACCGCAGGCGAGGCAGCGCGCGCGGATGCCCGCTGAATCCCGTCTATCATCCACGCCAGCGCCGCTGGTGCGGATGCAGGGCGTTTCGAAATCCTTTGCCCGGATCAAGGCCGATCCGGTGCTGGCGCTGGATAATATCAGCCTGACGATCAGCGCGGGTAGCGTCACTGGACTGGTCGGCCCCGATGGCGCGGGCAAGACCAGCCTGATGCGATTGATGGCCGGATTGGTAGAGCCGGATAGTGGCGAGATGGACCTGTTCGGGCACAGCTGGGCCGAATTGGATCGCGCGCTGATTGGCTATATGCCGCAGCATGCCGGGCTTTATGCGGATTTGACGGTTGCCGAAAATCTGGGCCTGTTCGGCGAATTGCGCGGTATCGATGCGCGGCAGCGGGGCCAAGTGCTGGACCGATTATATGAAGCGACCGATCTGGGCCGGTTCAAGGATCGCCTGTCGGGCCAGCTATCGGGCGGCATGCGGCAGAAACTGGCCATGGCCTGCGCGGTATTGGCCGCGCCGCCCTTGATCCTGCTTGATGAACCTTCGGTGGGCGTCGATCCGGTGTCGCGGCGCGATATCTGGCGGTTGACGCGCGAACTGGCCGGGCCGGACACCGCGATTGTGTGGGCGACGTCGATTCTAGAAGACGCAGCGCAGTGCGATAGCGTGCTGTTGATGCACGAAGGGCGGGTTTTGTATCAGGGCGCGCCCGATGCGCTATCGGCGCGGATGGCCGACCGGGTGTTCAGCGTCGATCTGTCACCAGAGGCGCGGCGTCCGGCGCTGCGCAACGCAATGGCCGATGACAGCGTGCTGGATGGTGCGTTGGAGGGCGGTCGGCTTCGGCTGGTGCTGTCAGAAGGCGCGTCGCCCGCATCGGTGCCGCTGCCGCAAGCCGCGCAGGTCCATCCCGCAAGCCCGCGCTTTGCCGATGGCTTTGTCGATTTGCTGCACAAGGCAGGCGCGCAAGGTGAGCGAACCAGCGCGATTGCCGATGCCTGGGGTGATGTGGCAATGGCGGATAGCGTCGCTATTCGCGCCACCGGGCTAACCAAGCAGTTCGGCGCGTTTACTGCCGCCGATGCCATCA
>JBGSTI010000145.1:0-5000 GCA_041736605.1 Sphingomonadaceae bacterium | reverse complement strand
CAGTGCCTTGCGGCACGGCATCGACGAACATGCAAGAGCTTTCGAGGAAATGGCCGAACTTTATGAAGTGCGTGTGCGAGTTATCCGCAATCTGGGCGGCGCGGTGGTACCGCACCGGCTGACCATCCGCTTTACCGCGCACAGCTTTCATACCGTCTGGCGCAAACAGGCCCGTATGTTGCTGATGGTGGTGCCCTTTGAAGACAAGGGCAGCAACGGACATTTCGCCTATTACTGGGATTGGCAGGATGATCGCGGGCGTTTCTGCAAGGCGGCGGATGACATTGCCGCCTGGGAGGATTCCCCTCTCAAGCAGCTTTATCTGTCACGGCCGGGACGCTTGGTGCCGAAGGACAATGATGAGTGGAGCGGAGGAACCGTGGTGCATTGCATGACCGGCACCGAAAAGTTTCGCGAGCCGACCCGGAACCGTTGAAAATCCGGTTCCGGGCTTGATCGGACTGTCTCAATATTTTTCGATTTCCACGTCCATTGAGCGATAGCCATGGACGAAGCACGCCGCAACGCGCTCTGGCTCACCGATCACGTTGACGCGCATCCGGCGCTTGCCCATTTCTTCGAGCAGCACGCGGATCTGCATTTCCGCCAGACGCGCACCGACGCAGCGGTGGATGCCATAGCCAAAGGCCAGATGGCGGCGGGCATTTTCGCGGTCGAGAATGATCTCGTCGGGCCGATCAAACACGCGCTCATCGCGGTTGGCTGAAATATACCACATGATCACCTTGTCGCCTTTTTTGACCTGATGGCCAAACAGGTCGGTATCTTCGGTCGCGGTGCGGCGCATATGGGCCAAGGGCGTCTGCCAGCGGATAAATTCCTGAATGGCATTGTCGATCAGGCCGGGATCGGCTTCCAATCGGGCGCGCTGTTCGGGGAATTTGTTGAGGCCATAGGCAATGCCCGACATGGTGTTGCGGGTGGTATCATTGCCACCGACAATCAACAGCACCAGATTGCCCATGAACTCTTCCGGGCTCATGTCGCGCATGGCCTCGGAATGGATCATCATCGAAATCAGATCATCGCGCGGTTCAGCGTTCAGGCGATCATCCCACAGCTTTTTGAAATAGCCTGCCATTTCATAGAGATGGCCAAGGCGTTCATCGAGCATTTCGGGGCGCTTGGCCAGTTCAACATCGCCCGCCCAATCGGACCAGAAGGTCAGCTTGCGGCGATCTTCCCACGGAAAATCAAACAGGATGGCCAGCATCTGCGTGGTCAATTCGATCGATACCTTGTCGACCCAGTCAAACTTTTCACCCCAGGGCAGGCTGTCCAGCACTTCGCCCGTGCGGCGGCGGATATCGGCCTCCATATCCGCCATTTTGCTGGGCGTGAATTTGGGCGCCACGGTGCGGCGCTGGCCGGTATGCTTGGGCCGGTCCATCGCGATAAACATCGGCATTTCGATGTCGCGGCCTTCGATCCGGTCGCCGATGGTGATGCCGCCATGTTCCCAGCTTGATGAAAACAGCTCAGGCAGCGCCTCGATATGCTGAATTTCCTTGTGCCCCGCCACGCTCCAATAGGCACCATAATCGCTGTGCGGCACATAATGAATTGGTGCTTCAGCGCGGTGCTGGCGGAACGGTTCCTGCCAGATATCCTGCGCATAGAAAAAAGCGGGGCTGAGGTCGAACTTGTCAAGTTCGGTGGTTTCCGAGGTCGGGGCAAGCGTTGCCATAGGTCACTCTCCTGTTGGCCAGCGCGCGCGGCGCGGGGCCGGTGGTGTCTGTGGCCGATTATTGGGGTCTTTGCCCGTGGCCATCAAACGGTGTTGCGCGTCAACCGCGTGGCTGCCTTTTCATAGCAAACCAACCCGGTTTCGAAATGCAACCTTATGCTACTTACATTAAGGTCAATTGGTCAAGCGTCGATTCATTCGGTCTATCGCACGCCCGTTGCATCATGCCTTGGCCCCGCGCGAAAACAAGCCCTTGCCTTTGCCCTTGGCGCGGCCCGATTTCATGACGTTGCGGCGGAAAAGCTGCGCACCGATCCACACGATCAAGCCGACAAACACCGCCTGCCATGCCAAGGCCAGCGCATGCTGACCCAGATCAGGCTGTTGCGCGGCGCGGGCCAGCATGGCGAACGGCGAGCTTAACGGGAAAATCGCGGCGGCCACTTCCACAGGTTCGCCAATTTTGGTGACGGCATAAGAGGCGAGGAAAAACACCACCAGCTGGATCATGGTGACGGGCATCGACAATGTCTGCACCTCGCGCACCGTGCGCGCCATCGCGCCAATGCCGAGGAACAGCGATCCGAGCAAAAGATAGGCGGTCGAGAAATACAGAAAACCCAGCAAAAGGAACATCGGCCAGCCCACCGCAGGCGCGGTCAACACAGGCAGCGCCGATCCGCCAAAGGCAAAGGCCAGGCCCGCCAACCCCATCCACACCGAAATGCCCACCATCGACATGGCCAGCATGGCGAATAGCTTGCCCAGGAAAATCGCATCCACCGGAATCGCAGCGGCCAGAATTTCGATGATCTTATTGGCCTTCTCCTCGACCAGATTCGATAGCACCATGCCCGCCAGCAACATGGTGAGCAGGAACAGGATCATCTGTCCGGCCTGCGCGGTCATCAACCGGTTCTGCTTTTGCTTGCCCGCGCTTTTGTCGACGGTGCTGGTCGTTACCTTGGGCAGTATCAGCGCGTTACCGCTTTTGGCTTCGCCTGCCAGCAGCGACAGTCGCCCTTCAAAAGAGCCGACAATGCCGCTGGTGCCGGTCAGCACCGGGGCATCCAGCGACCCGCTGATCACCGCCGCCAGGCCCTGCTTGCCGCTGGCCAGATAGGCGGCGGGATCGGCAGGATCGGGATTATTGACGGCGACCATTTCGGTTTTCATACCGCCCATGGCATCGGCCAGCCGCGTGTTGGCCGCCATCAGGCTTTGGGTTTCGGCCTCAGTCAGCATCACGCCGACAATGGGCCGGTCCATATCGCTCGATACTTCTTTTGACAGGCCACCTGCGCCAACGCCGACCAGAATCGGAAAGATCGGGCCGAGCAGGAAAAACAGGAACGCGCGCGAAAAAATGATCGCGGTGAAATCGCGCCGGGCAATGACCCAGGCGGCGCGCAGCCGTTCGCGCAACGGATGGCTATCGGTCAGGGCTTGCTGCTGGCTCATGCTGCTTCTCCGCGCATCCGCACTTCTTCATTATCTTCTTCCAGCGCCCGCGCAGCGGCTTCGCCGGCAATCGCAACGAACGCATCGTGCAGGCCGGGCCGTTCGATGGATAGCGACTGGATGCCCGCCTCGCCCTCAATCAAGGCGCGCAGCAGAGGCTCGACCCCGGTTTCGGGCAGGGTAAAGTGCCAGAATTGGCCCTCTGCCACCGTGCCGGGGGGCAAAGCGGCGCGCCATGGCCCGTCCGCCATGCGGGTTTCCAGTCGCACTTGCGGACGCAGCCGGTCGCGCGCTTCGGATACCAGCCCGTTGAACGGCACCTTGCCGCCTGCAATGATCGCCACCCGCTCACACAAACGCTCAGCATGGGCGATGACATGGGTGGAGAAAATCACCGTCACGCCCTTATCGGCCTGATCACGGATCATCCGCTCCAGCTTGGCCTGATTGAGCGCGTCGAGGCCCGAAAACGGCTCGTCGAGCACGATCAGGCGCGGTTCGTGGACGATGGTGCCCATCAATTGCACCGTCTGCGCCATGCCCTTGGACAATTGGCGGATTTCGCGGGTGCCGGCATAGCCAAGGCCCGCTTCTTCGAGCAGAATCGTCGCCCGGCGCTTGGCCTCGGCCAGTTTCAGGCCGCGCAGCGCGCCCATGAACGCGATGGCATCAATCGCCTTCATGCTTTGATACAGGCCGCGTTCTTCGGGCAGATAGCCAACATGGCGGGCCATTGCGATGGGATTGGAACTGCCCAGCAAACGGCGCTCGCCGCCATCGGGATCGATAATGCCCAGCAACATGCGCAAAGTCGTGGTCTTGCCCGCGCCATTGGGGCCAAGAACGCCGAAAATGCTGCCCTGCGGCACTTCCAGATCGACGCCATCAACGGCGCGGAAATCGTCGAACATTTTGACAAGGCCATGCGCCTCGATGGCGAGCGCGCCCGATGATGCCTCGTTAGAGAGTTGATTGCCCGACACGCCGATGCCCCTTAATGCTTGGCCCTGTGAAACCTGATCTGGACCAACATGACCGAATCCACCCCTGATGCCACGCAAATCTTGCCAGCCGCTAAAGATGTGGAACGGATTGCCCTGCGTGACGCGCTGGCGGAACAGGCGCGGGCGCTGGGCTTTGCGGCATTCGGCATCGCGCCGCCCGATCTAGGCGAAGCAACGCGGCAGAATTTGCGCGACTGGCTGATGCTGGGTCAGCATGGTAATATGGGCTGGATGGCGGAGCGGGCCGAGCAACGCAGTGATCCGCGCACCCTGTGGGGCGATACCGGCAGCGTCATCATGCTGGGCATGAACTATGCGCCCGCCGATGATCCGCTGGCGCTGGAGCGGGTTGGCGATAGGGGGCGGATTTCAGTCTATGCGCGCGGGGCCGATTATCACGATATCGTCAAACGCGCATTGAAAGCCCTGGCGCGCTGGCTGGTGGAGCGGCAGGCTGGGCTGCAATTAAAGGTGTTCGTTGATACTGCTCCGGTGATGGAAAAGCCGCTGGGCGCGCTCGCTGGATTGGGCTGGCAGGGCAAGCATAGCAATCTGGTGAGCCGGACCCATGGTAGCTGGCTGTTTCTGGGCGCTATATATGTGAATATCGATCTGCCGCTGGACGCGCTCCACCGTGATCATTGCGGCGCGTGCACGGCGTGCCAGACTGCCTGCCCCACACAGGCTTTTACCGCGCCCTATAAGCTCGATGCCCGGGCCTGCATTTCGTATCTGACGATTGAGAATAAGGGGCCGATTCCGCGCCAATATCGCCGTGCGATGGGCAATCGCATCTATGGCTGCGATGATTGTCTGGCGGTGTGCCC
>JBGSTI010000129.1:0-21901 GCA_041736605.1 Sphingomonadaceae bacterium | reverse complement strand
GTAGCAACCCAAACCCCCCTGTGGCGCACCATATTGCTGCTGTGGCTGGGTCTGTCGGCATTGGTAACGGCCATCCATTGGCCCAATATCGCCAATGTCGTGTTCCCCGATCCCGATGACACGCTGCGCCTGATTCAGGTGCGCGATTGGCTGGCCGGGCAAAACTGGTTTGATGTTCACCAATATCGCATGAACCCACCCTTGGGCGGACCGATGCACTGGTCGCGATTGGTCGACATTCCGATTGCCGCGATGATCCTGTTGCTGCGGCCCTTGTTGGGGCCAGAGGGCGCGGAAATGGGTGCGCTGATTTTGGTGCCCTTGCTGACACTGGGCGTGGCCATGCAATTGGTCGCGCGGTTGGGCGTGCGGCTTTATGATCGGCAGACAGCGGTTCTGGCGGCGGCGGCGATTCTGATGGCATCGATGGTGCTGTTTCAATTGCGGCCGATGCGGATTGATCATCATGGCTGGCAGATGGTGCTGGCGCTGGGCGCGATGCTGGCATTGCTCGATCAGCGCCTAGTGCGCGGCGGCGTGATCATGGGGCTGATGCTGGCCATCTGGCTGAATATCTCGATGGAGGCGCTGCCTTTTGCGCTGATTTTTCTGGGCGTTTCAGGCCTTGGCTGGTTGCAGGATAATGCACAGCGGTGGCGACTGGCCAGTGCGGCGGGAACCCTGTTTGTAGCCAGTGCCATGCTATTTGCGGGCACACGGGGCCTGAGTGACCTTGCCAATTATTGTGATGCAGTGTCGCCGGTTTACCTGATGGTTCTGGGTCTGGCGATGCTGGCCTGTGCGGGATTGGCTGTGGTCAATCCGGCCAATCGCTTCGTCTTGGTGGGCGCATTTGGTGCAGCCGGGCTGGGCATTGCCGCCGCCGCTGCCGGTGTCGCGCCGCAATGCACCACTGGTGCATTTGCCGAGCTTGACCCGCTTGTCCGCCAATTCTGGTTGGAGCGGGTGGGTGAAGGTCTGCCAATCTGGGAGCAGACTCCGCCGGTCATGGCAGGCATTTTGGTGACGCCCTTGGTGGCGCTTTATGCCTTGGCGCGCAGGCTGTGGTCTGCGCCCTTGGCCCTGGAAAACCGCGACTATCTGGCCTATGCGTTGGTGATAGCGGGCAGTTTTGCGATCTCGCTGATGGTGGCGCGGTCATCGTCAATTGCGGTGCTGATTGCCTTGCCCGCAGCCTGTGCCATCGTGCTGCAATGGCTGGCGCGGGCGCGGGCGCAAACCAATGTGCCGCTGCGCTTGGGCATGATGCTGCTGGCGTTGCTGGCCTTGGCCCCCAGCGTTGCGGTAAAGGGCGTCATGCGCTTTACTCCGGCACAGGCGCTGGAAGACAAGGTGAAGGTGGCAGAGGCGTGCCAGGTGCAGGCCAGCCTGTCGGCGCTCAATCGCTTTGATCCGGCCATCATGCTGGTCCCGCTCGATATCAGCCCGGCCATGCTTTACGCGACACAGCATAAGGTGCTGGCCAGTGGGCATCATCGCAATGATGCGGCCATGGCTGATCTGATCCGTGCCTTTGGCGGTGATGACGCCACGGCGCGTGCCATCGTTGATCGTCGCCAGATTGACTATATCGGCTATTGCCCCGGCATGTGGGAGCCGATGGTCTATGAACGATCATTCCCCGATGGCCTGATGGCGCGGCTGGAGGCGGGCAAAACGCCCGATTGGCTGGAACCGGTCAAGGATCCGGCGCTGGGCCAGTTTCGCCTGTGGAAAGTGCGTGGGCAACAGCCCTCAACTTAAGAAAAATTTTGCAGTGCACAATTTTCGTGCCTTTACGCAAAAGGCGCGGCACTATCGGGGCGATAAAAATCAAACCGATGAGATTGCCTGTGCCCGAAACGCCAACGCCCAGCCCAACCGATGCTTTGCCATGGTGGAAGGGCGCAACAATCTATCAGATTTATCCGCGCAGTTTCGCCGATTCCAACGGCGATGGCATTGGTGATCTGAATGGTATTACCGCGCATCTCGATCATGTTGCCAGTCTGGGCGTGGATGGCATCTGGCTATCGCCCTTCTTCACCTCGCCGATGAAGGATTTCGGCTATGACGTGTCGGATTATTGCGACGTTGATCCGATTTTTGGGACACTGGCTGATTTCGACGCGCTAATAGCCAGGGCGCATCACTTGGGCCTGAAAATTCTGGTCGATCAGGTGTTCAGTCACACGTCGGACGAGCATCCATGGTTTGTGGAAAGCCGCGCCAGCCGCGATAATGCCAAGGCCGATTGGTATGTCTGGGCCGATGCCAAGCCAGACGGAACGCCGCCCAGCAACTGGCAATCGGTGTTTGGCGGTCCGGCCTGGACATGGGATGCGCGGCGCGGGCAATATTATCTGCACAATTTCCTGCGCGAACAGCCCCAGTTGAACCTGCACAATCTGGATGTTCAACAGGCTTTGCTGGATGTGGCGCAATTCTGGCTGGACCGCGGCGTTAATGGCTTTCGCATGGATGCGGTCAATTTCGCGATGCACGATCCGCAATTGCGCGATAACCCGCCTGCGCCCGATAATGGCAAATTGCGCACGCGGCCCTTCGATTTCCAGTTGAAAATCCGCAACCAGTCGCATCCTGATATCCCGTTGTTCATCGAACGGCTGCGCACGCTGCTTAATCGCTATGGTGAGACGTTCACCGTGGCCGAAGTCGGCGGCGACAATGCCGATGCGGAAATGAAGCAATATACTGCGCAGGATAAGCGCTTCAACAGCGCCTATGGCTTTGATTTTCTCTATGCCGAAGCGCTGAGCCCCAGAACGGTGGCCGATGCCTTGGCCAATTGGCCCGATGAACCCGGCATGGGCTGGCCCAGTTGGGCGTTTGAAAATCATGATGCGCCGCGCGCGCTGTCGCGCTGGGTCGATCCTGTGGATGCGCCGCGCTTTTTTGCGGTCAAGATGCTGGTGCTTTCCTGTCTGCGCGGCAATATTTTTCTCTATCAGGGCGAAGAATTGGGCCTGACCCAAGTTGCCATTGCCTTTGAAGATTTGCAGGATCCCGAAGCTATTACCAATTGGCCGCAAACGTTGGGACGCGATGGCGCGCGCACACCGATGCCGTGGCGCGCAGCGGCACCGCATCTGGGCTTTGCTGACGCGGCGGCTAAGCCTTGGTTGCCCTTGGGGCCGGATCATGCTGGCTTGACGGTGGACAAGCAAGAGAGCGATCCGGAATCAATGCTGGCGCTAACCCGTCGCCTGCTGGCGTTGCGCAACAGCCATCCGGCGCTGCGCCATGGCAATCTTGCGGTGCTGCTCGCCGATGATCAGCTGTTGGTGCTGGCACGAGAGGCCGATGGCGAACGCTTGGTCTGTGTGTTCAACCTGGCGCCGGAACCAGCGGCATGGCCTGCTATGGTGCCAGCCACACAGGGCGATCATGCAGTGTTGGCCTGTATCAATGGTGCCCAATGGTGCAGCCTGCCGGGCTATTCGGGGATAGTGCTATCAGCCTGAAATTGGGTTTTCCGCCACCTGACGATAGAGGGCAGACAAGGCCTTGCCCACTTGCTGCGGGGCGTAATGATCCTGAATGAATTGCCGCGCCCTTTCGCCATAACCGGGCGTTGCGGCGTCAAGCGCCTGCAATAGGGCGGTTGCGATGGAGGACGCATCGGTGCTGGTCACGACGGCGAGGCCTGCGGACTGCAAGTCATCGGCCACTGCCACATTCTGGCCCAGCACAACGGGCAGGCCTGCCGCAACCATTTCCAGCGCCGCCATGCCAAAGCTTTCCGAATGCGAGGGCAGGGCACCAATCGAGGTCCGCGCCAAAGCTGCCTTCATACCGGCAGAATCCAGAAAGCCGGGCCATTCCACACGATCCGCCACGCCCATCGACCGGGCAAGCTGTTCCAGTTCGCTGCGATAGGCCTCTGGCCCGTCTCCGATGATCTGCAATCGCATGCCCGTGGCGCTGACCTTTGGTTCAACCAAGGCGCGGATCAACCCTTCTACATTCTTTACCGGGTCCAGCCGCCCGATAAAGCTGCATATCGGCACGTTCAGGCTGGCTGGGGCAGCCGCCAAGGGGCGCAAGGCATGATCAGCGTGAATAGCGATGGGAATGGCCGCCACCGGGCCTTGCATGCCCAAAGCGCGATAATCCGCGCCCTCACTGCGCGATGTCGCCTGCACGGCTGCTGCTGAATTGAGCAGCGGCTTTTCCAGACAAGTCCATGACAGGCGTTTCAGCCATGGCTTGACCGACATGCCATAACGCCCGGCCATGCCGTGCATGGTCACCACATAGGGCACACCCGCCCGCCGCGCCGCACGCATCCCGGCCAGCGCCGGATAATTGAACAGCCCATGCACATGCACCACATCATATTGGTGCACATTGGCGTTCAGCCAGCGGCCAAGCCGGGTCGAATAGGTATAGAAACCGCAATTGGTCGGAAATAAATGCACATTACGCACCGATAATTGGCGCGCATCAATGTCGCGCCCGTCGCCCTCTTGCGCACAGACAATATCGCAATCATGCCCATGCATACGCAAAGCATCCAGCGTGCTGCGAACAGCCGCCGTTGTACCACCCTTGCTGGGTGCCATGGATGCAATGACGTGGAGAATTTTCATGCTTGTCTTAGTGTTTCTTTCACTATGATTGTTAAGGCGCTAGAAGCAGGCGGTGACGCTTTCAATACGACGGCCCGATGATTTCACCATATAAATTGTAAAATTTTGCAGCAACTGCACCGGGCGAAAAATCTGATTTCATCCACTCGGCTCCTTTTTGGCCCATGGTTTTAAGGTCAGCATGCCGCATCTGATGGATTGTGGAAATCCATTCTTCCCGGTCCAGCCCGATCCAAGCGCCACATTGATGGTCTTCAAGGCCCTTCCACGGCGCATTTTGCGTGGTGATAACGGGCACCCCATGCGCAAGCGCTTCGGCAATGGCATTGCCGAAATTCTCGCTGAATGTGGGCAGGACGAACAGGTCGGCCCGGTAAAATGCTTGTGCTTTTGCTTCGGCAACAACTTCGCCGTGCAATGCAATGCGATGGTTTAGCCCAAGCTGTGCAATGCGGGCTGTTATCAACGCCACATAATCGGGATCGCCGGTGCCATAGACATCCAGAACGATATCGTCCGGCAGGCCGGCCATCACCTCGATCAAAATATCGAGGCCCTTTTTCCGATCCAGCCGGCTGAGATAAATCAGGCGGAATTTGTCGTCGGCTGGTGCTGTGCCATCCGGTGCTGCCACAGGCAGTTGCACGATATTGGGAATGACGCATTTGGCAATGCCGGGCAGCCGCTTGTCGCTTTTCTCACACTCAACATCGGCGGTGGTGTGCAGCATGGTGTTGCGGGGCCGAATCCACTGGCAAGCATGTTCAAACGTCATTTTCGCTTTGCGCGATGCAACGTCAGTCCATTCTTCGGTTGCTTGCAAGGCACCGCGCGGCGACCAGACCACCGGCATTTTCCGCAATCGTGCGCTCAACAAAGCGGGCAAAGTGGGAAAGGAATAGGTGCCGCTGATATGCATCACGTCAAATTTCGCGGCCTCGCGCCAAATGGCATGGGCCAGGGCAGGGGACGTCGATGACCGAGCCATGCGCTGGAAATAATGAACATCATAGCCCGCATCAAAATGGGCCGGATTTGATGCAAGTTCCAGATTGTTGTGCCGGCCGGGACCGGCGGCGTAGCTGGTCAGCACGGTTACCGTGCAATCTGTGCGCACAGCCAGTGCATCGCACAGGCTTTTGGTCGAAAATATAGGGCCACCCCAATAGGTCGCTGGAAAAAAGCTGGGGCAGATATGCAGGATTTTCATGACGTTGGCCGCGCCTTTTCCGCGAACATGCTAACGGACTTGGCAAAATGCGTTGGCCCAAATTGCTTCGCGAGCGATTGCGAATGCATTCCTGCATCACACCATTGACTGTCGCTCCATTCAGCCATTTGAGCAAGCGCCTTATAGATTGCCGCTTCATCGCGGGATGGGAATGTCACGGCGTTGATGGGAGACGCCAGATCATCGGCGGCACCAATCGTGTCGCTTAATGCCAGCGCACATCCAGTAAGGGCCGCTTCATGCACAACCAACCCCCAATGTTCGACATGCGAGGGAAGAACAAGGCAGCGCGCGGTGGCAAGCAACGCCGATAATTCGCCGGGCTGCACAAAGCCGCGTGTTACAATGGCGGGATGATCGGGAATGGCATCTTGCAAAGGGCCGCTACCGCACATTTCCAGCGTCCAGCCCGGATAGTCCTGGACGAAACGGACGAAAGCTCTGGCCAATGCCAGCACATTTTTGCGTTCAATAAATTGACCGACATACAAAAAACGCTTTTCACGATCAGCCAAAGCCGGGCCAGAGCGAAAAAGTGCAGGATCAGCGCCATAAAGCCCCTGCGCCACGCGCGCGGATGGAAAACCACAATGGCGCGCAAGCCGTGCTCCTGAACGACCCGGCACCAACACACCATCAAAGCGGTGATTGATCAACAAGCGGTGGCGCACAGGGTCGATTATCCAGTTGCGCAGGCTGCCCTTCCAATTGGTGTCATTCATCAGGATGATGGGCTTGCCCTGTTGGCGGGCCTCGATTTCAAGCAGACCAAAGGCGGGGATACGTATTCCGCCAAGAAACAAAATATCCGGTATTTGCAGCCCAAGCGCAGCAAAACTGGCAGGAGGTTGTGGGTCGCTAATCCAGTTGACCGCTTGTCCAAGGGATTGCTCCATTCCCATGATGGGAACCGACGGCACAGTGGCCACAACATCAACCTTGCAGCCCGCATCAATCACGGCGCGGATGCATTTGGCGGCATAGTCTGGCAGTTCGGGCCATGCAAAAGTGATGGAGGCGCCAGCGTTCATCATATATCTGCGTGAGCATCTGCCCGCCAACGCCGCATCTTTGCGCCGGGGATCAGCTTTTCCGACAGCCGCTGCATCAGCCAGCGCGGCTCAATCAAGGCGCGCACCACATGCCGCATCCGCGGGTGATTGAAAAAGGGCGAAATGTCGGGCTCGCCGAGAACATCATGCAGAATGCGCCATTTGTCGCTGACATATCTGTCCCAGAACGCTTGGCCATTGACCCCCGAAGACAGGTTTTCGCCATACATGCGAAAGGCGGCAATCCGGTCTTCGATAATCGCAAAGGGTGCTTCCCGGCGGGCGAATGCGCACAACAGTTCATAGTCCCAACTGGTGCGATTGGCCTTGTTGAACCCACCGATTTCGCGAAACCGGTCCATGCGGAAACTCATGCCCTGTTGCACCATCACGCCGCGCCCTTTGCGCATATCGGACAGGCCAATGGGGCTTGGCACCAGTTCGGTAATCGGCTGATTATCGCCGTTGATCAGCCACGCGCGCCCCAAAATGATGTCGGCCCTTGGATTGGCCTGCCAGGCATGTTTCATGCGCGCAATGGCGCCGGGTAGCATATAGTCATCTGAATTGATGAAATAGCCGATATCGCCCGTCGCTCTTGCAAAGCCCCTGTTCAGCCCGTCAGACGGTCCTTCATCCGGCTCCATTACCAGCACATCGATCCGATCCGCATATTCGGCCAGAATGTCGCGGCTGCCATCGGTCGATCCGGGATCAACGACGATATACTGGGTGTCGGCGTCTTTCTGCGACAGCACGGAATCGAGGCATTGCCGCAGAAATTTCGCCTGATTGAAACTGATGGTGATGATCGACAGGCTGGGGGTCATGACGGGTCCTGGCTTTGAAACGGGGATGTGCGGCGCTGATTGGTAATTACAATCGCCATTACCTGCGATCCAGAGCGACAGCGAGGTTGGACAGCCGACGTATCGGTGTCAGCACCAAGGCTAGGACCAGAGTTGGCACGATCAAGGCCGCGGATTCGAACAGGCCTGCTTGCGGTAGATAATGCATCTGCCAGTAGACAGTTAGGATACCGGCAATGGCAGGTATCAAGGGTTTCCATCCAGGAATGAACGCGGCAAAGCTGGTGCGCTCAATGCCATATTGATGGCGGATGATGTGAACCAGATAGACCGATGATGCCGTCAACGCGATGGCAACCCCCGTCATGGCGCCCAATATGCCATAAAGCTGTCCGCCAATATGCCCCAGTATGAATGCGCCTGCGGACATCACCAGATGATTTATCAGCATTGGGCGCAAGTGGCGATTGCCCATCAGCATGAAATAGGCCGGGGCCGAAATCAAATTGGTCAACCAGCCAAGGCCAAGCAGTACATTATAGACACCCAGCATCGCCACCGGCTTGCCAAAGGCCAAAAGCGCCGCAAGCGGGCTGGCCGCCAGAACGAGGCCGGTAATCGGCCAGGCAAGCAACGCGAAAAAGATGATGGCGTCATCATACAGGCGGGCCCGTTCTTTGCCGTCAGTACCGATATGCATGGCAAAACGCGGAACCATGACCTGACCCACCGACGAAACCAGATTGCGGGCTGCCCCCAGCAGGCGCGACGCCATTTCGATGATGGCAACTTGCGCCAGACCACCATAGGCTGCGCCTAAGAGCCGGATAACCGGCTCAATCGCCATTTGGACCACAGCCACCATCAAGGATTTTGTTCCAAAGGCATATAATTGCTTGAACCGCGCAATATCCCACCACCTGTCTGGGCGGCTGCCTGCCACGTGGAAATGAAAGATGATGATCGACGCCAGCAAAACCACCAGCCCCTGAAATGCCTGAGCATATAAAATGCCCAGCAGGCCAAGTCTGGGTGCCAGAATGATGGACCCCATAAGGAACATCACTTGGCCCGAAACGGTCAGCACAGCCTTCCATCCCAGTCGCCCGAAACCCAGAAAGCCAAGCTGATATACGCTGGCCATGCACGTGATCCAGAATATCCCCATCATCAGTGGCAGGATCGATCGCAGCAATTCGGCATTGTTCGCGCCAACAATGCTGTCTGCGAAGACATAAATCAGCGGTGCCGCCATCAGGCTGAGCGCAAGATAGCCCATTGCGCCGGTAAAGGCCGATGTGGCGACAAAGCCAACTGCTACCGGGCCGTCGCCTTTGCCCACAGCTTCACCGACAAAGCTTGCCAGTCCGCGTGTCCAGAAATCAGCGGCGCGGGAGAAACCGAGTAACGAATTGACCAGCACCCACACACCAACAATTTCAAGGCTGGTCACTCGCGCGAGCACAGAAAAGGTCGCGAACGCCAACAGCGTCATCGCACCCGTTTCCATCACCGCGATGGCAGAATTGGATTTGAAAAGCTTTAGCATTCGAAAAATTTCCAAATCCGATTACAAATTCTATAACAATATTCACTATTTAAAAAATAGGGGATTAATTTCTTAGAAAAACAGCTTCAGCTTGCAATGTCTTGAACGATTTTGGATCAACTAGATACTGATCAATAGACCAAAGATTAAATCCTCTTTGTTCAATCCAATTCATCAAGTCTTTCCACAAAATTTGACCGGAATATAATTCCACAAAGGACATCTCAATCAATATACCATCAACTTTATCGAGAATGCCTGAGGCGCCTTCAAGCACTTGAAGTTCAAAGCCTTGTGTGTCGATCTTCAATAGAATTTTGTCATCATCATTTGCGTAAACTGGTAAAATATTATCAAGTTTATGAACCGATACCGTCTCTACGCCTATGTTTGCCGTATGTGGTGCTGCATCAGTATGTAGTGAAGTCATATCAAGAAGCGAACTTGATGCATAATTACCAGCAATGTTTATGCTTGTTGTTGTTTCTTCAGAACCGAGCGCGCATCGTTCATGAATTATCCAATTTTTGTTCAAATCTGCACGTTTTTGCAATTCCGCATATGCAAAAGATAGAGGTTCAAACGAAACAACTCGCCCAGAATAGCCACTATCAATCACTTCTTCGGCAAATTGTCCAAAATTTGCTCCAACATCCAATACGAGATTGAAATTATTGCGCTTGAGGATTTCATGAAATTGCAAATCAAATCGGGTCATGGGTGAAATTCTGCGAATTTCAAATCCAAAAAAGTTTACAAATCCTTTAACAAATCTTGCAATCATCAGATATATTCCAATGTCAGTTTGTCGCTTTATAGTGACGTATAAATTATTTCGGATTGACGTTGGCGTTGCGCCAATCAACCGTTAGCCGCGAAGTGCTTGAAATAGTCGATGGTCTGCAACAGGCCCTCGCGCAATTGCACCTTCGGTTCCCAGCCCAGGATTTCGCGCGCCTTGGTAATGTCGGGCTTGCGCTGGGTTGGATCATCGGCGGGCAGCGGTTCGAATGTCAGCTTGGATTTCGAACCGGTCAGTTCGATCACCTGCTCGGCCAGTTCGCGGATGGTGAACTCGCCGGGATTGCCGATATTGATCGGGCCAGTCACGCCTTCGGGGCTGTCCATCAGGCGCAGAAAACCGTCGATCAGATCGGAATAGAAACAGAAAGAGCGTGTCTGATTGCCTTCGCCATAGATGGTGATATTCTCGCCGCGCAGCGCCTGCATGATAAAGTTTGACACCACCCGGCCATCGGCGGGGTGCATGCGCGGGCCATAGGTGTTGAAAATGCGCACCACCTTGATGTCCAGCCCGTGCTGGCGGTGATAGTCAAAGAACAAAGTCTCGGCGCAGCGTTTGCCCTCATCATAGCAGGAACGGATGCCGATGGGGTTCACATTGCCCCAATATTCCTCCGGCTGCGGATGGATCGAGGGATCGCCATAGACTTCGCTGGTCGATGCCTGAAAGATGCGGCATTTCAGGCGTTTGGCCAGGCCCAGCATGTTGATGGCGCCATGCACGCTGGTCTTGGTGGTCTGCACCGGATCATATTGATAGTGCACGGGCGAGGCCGGGCAGGCGAGATTATATATCTCGTCCACCTCGACATAGAGCGGCAGGCACACGTCATGGCGCATGAATTCAAAGCGCGGATGGCCGTTCAGGTGATCGATATTGCGCTTGTCACCCGTGAACAGATTATCGACGCACAGCACTTCATCGCCGCGATCCAGCAAGCGATCAATTAGGTGCGAGCCCAGAAACCCTGCTCCGCCGGTAACCAACACGCGCTTGCGTCCAAAATATTGCCTAGCCATGGCGAATGCACTTCCTTTTCAAAGATATGATATGTGTGAACGGCACGGCGATCAGGCCCTGCGCGCTTCAAGGGCCAGTTCCTTATGGCCGCTGTCGTAAAATCGGTCGCACGATTCAACATCGCTGAACCGGGGATCTTCGCAATCGCCAACATCGCAAGGGCGAATGGCGACGAAACCTGCGCGTTCCAGCATCGCCGTCATCTGGGCCTCATCATACATCCAGCGATGATGATTATTGCCCAGCAGCGCGCGGGCGCGGCCCATCAGCCCATGCGGGCGCGACGGCTCGCCCAGATAGGTGGAATATAGAAACGTGTCGGATGCATCGCGCGCACCGCTGCGCACCTGTTCCAGATACAATTCGCTGCGCCAGACCAGATCAGGCACGATCATGCGAAAGATGCCGCCGGGTTGCAGCAGGCGCAGGCTGTTGCGCAACGCCACCTCAACCGATTGGCGATCAATATGTTCCAGCACATGGCTGCAATACAGGCCCCTAACCGACCCATCGGCCAGCGGCAGGCCCGACACAATGTCGCCATAACGCACATTGGCCGGATACAGGGCCTTGCCCGAAGCGCGCATGGCATGACCGGCAAGCGGCAGCCGTTCAAAGCGCAAGCGCGGCGAAACGTCGAAATTCACCCAGCCCACAGGCGCATCAAGACCGCAGCCATATTGGGCATAAAGGCCGTGATCAGCCATGCGCCAATTGCCCCTGTCGTTCTGCCTCTTGCCGTTTGGCAAAACGATCAAGCGTCGCAAGATGCGCGGTCGCATAGAGCATGATCACGATACGAATGGCGATGTCCATCCGGTGCGGGCCGGGCGAGAATAATATGTCCCAGAATGTGTTCAGCGATATCAGCAGGTAAAGCGGCGTTAACGGGTTGTTCCAGCGGATAGATCGCATGAACACAGTGGCCGCCAGCGCCAAGGTGAACCACCAGCACAGGCTGGCCAGAAAACCGGCATCGGCCCACGCGCCAAACAAGTGGCTGTGGCTGGGGATTCCCTGCAAATCATCATTTTCATAGGCGTTGGATTTCAGCGCATCGTAATTGTCTTGCCCGAAATATGCCGATGACGCGATTTCGATGTACATGCCGAACACGTCCAGATCGAACCCAGTCGAACCATAGCCGGCAAATGGCCGTTTCGATATGGCATAGAGCGCGGTGATCGTATCGGGGCGCGCAGCAGCCAGCAAACCATAGGGGCTGTCTAGCTGCATCTCCATTTTAGTTTGCACTTCATCGGGCAGGACTTTCAAGGCAACAACGCCATACAGGACGGGCACCATCGATGCGATAAAGGCGGCAACGCCGAAAAAGGTAAGCAATGCCTGCCGAACAGTAATTTTTGGCGGGATCAAATTGCCCCGCATATAGGCCAGAATGGATAATGCGCCCGCTAGTCCGGTAAACAGACCAAGAGCACGCCCATTGGCTGCGAGGTGAATCAGCGCCATGATCAATAGGCCAATCCCGCCCCAGAACGCACCGTGGCGATTCCAGCTGGCAAAAACACACAAGGCAACGGTAACAGCAAATCCCAGCCCAAGGCGCCAAGGGGCCTCGTAATAAAGCTCAATGGCTGCCAAGCCTGTTACCAGAATGAAGCCGTAAGACGCCGAATATCCCAAGACCAACCAGCGCAGCCTTTGGGGATTATCGCGTACTAACCAGCGCAAACCCAGCAGCAAGACGCCCAAGATAATGAACGTGCCGACGCGCTTTGCCGTTCCAGTAAAATCGGATTCATTGTAAACATCGGAAACATATTGCGCGATTGCAGCATAGAAAAAGAGAGAAACAAACACGCCTGTTCGCCCCTTGAGATAAGGGGTCACAACAGGATAAAATATCACCATAAGCAGCAGCACGGCCAGTTCCACCAACCGGAACTCACCCAATATGCTTACTGATGGGCCATAACAGGCAAACAGGATAAAAAGCGCCAAATTGGCCTGGCCCAAGCCAAAATGTTCAACAAAGCTTGGCCTGGATTGCGGACGCGCAGGCGCAAACGCATTTTGCGTGCTGTTGGCCGGTTGTGAATTGACCGCTTGAAAACCCGTCATGGGCGGCTCCGTGCCAACTGGACGATGCCAGGTTTATGCTGCGGGGAAAGGGGCATGATTGCCAAAGCCATCAACCCAGACGGGCCAGAAACGCCGCACAGCGGGTCTGGTGGACATACCAGTCATCCACACCGGAAATCTCGCTGAGCACCCGCACAAAGCCGTGCGGTTCTAGCATGGCGGCAAATTCGGCGCGGCGTGGGGCGTCGTGATTATGTTCGATAGTGAACAGATTCACCTTCCAGCGATTGAGGTCCAAACCCTTCAGGACGGCGATTTCCGATCCTTCGGTGTCAATCGAGATATAATCGATGGTTTCCGGCGCATTATGCTGCGCCAGCGCGTCGTTGAGCGTGACCGTTTCAACATCATAGGTTTCGCCCGCACGCTGGTGCATATCGCTGCCCGATGCATCGACCAGCCGTGACAATTCGCCTGAACTGCTTTCGGCCAGGAATTTCAGGATTTCGCCCGAACGGTTAAAGGCCGCACGCTTTTCCAGAATGGCACTGCGATTTTGCGGGATGATCTGCTGGAACGTACGGTTGGGCTCACACAACACGCCTTTCCAGCCGAACTGCTGCTCAAGCATGGCAGAGTTTGACAGATACAGGCCATCGCCAACGCCCACTTCAACGAAAAAGCCGCCCTGCTTGCCATCGCTGACCAGCATGGCCAGCAGATCCTGGCAGAATTGCGAATGGCTGTGCCCCACATGCTTGATCAGCATCTCGGCATCGGCAAGGGGCAGGCGCGCTGCCAACATGGTGGCCAGACGCAGCCGATCGGTGATGTGGCGCTTATCGCGATCACCATCGCTAAAGGAATCGATGGCGCGCAGGTTTAAAGGATCGCTGCTCATCGCCACTTTGCGCAAGCCGTCTTTCCTCAAGCCGAGCGCACCCAGATACAACCATGGAGATACAACCATGCCTGCGGCCTGTCCGATCTTTGATCCAATATTCTTGCGTATCATGACGATGGAAATCCTTGCGATTCAAAAATGGGCATCAGGCTGACAATACTGGGTGTCGAAATGCACCCTAGCACTTTTAAGCGCGGACAAAAATGGCGTCTGCTTGGGCGATTTCGCGGGTCGTACCTTCGGAATATCCGGGATAGATAGCGATACAACGAAACCCGGCTTCGATAATCTGGCGGCCCAATATGGTGAAATCGGCCTCGCCCTCGTACAGTGGGAATAGCGACATTTCGGTGTAGATGATGGCGGTGTCTTTGAGCGACTGAGCCGCCCCTTTCAACACTTCGCTTTCAAATCCCTGCACATCCATCTTGAGCAAATAGGGCTTGGCAAGATTGAGTCGCGGCAACAGGTTATCCAGCGTTTCAACCGCCACTTCCTGTTGTGCGACATATTGGGCGCTCGGCGTAACGCGGTGCAGCGTTTCGGTATCCGCGAGCAAGGACGAGGCTTGCGAGTTTTCCGCCATATTTAACATGGCCGTGCCAACGCTGGACCCGATGGCGGCGCGCGGTGCGATGGACCAGTTTGCATGGGTAGCGGATGATGCAACGATGCTGGCATGTGCTTCTTCGAGGCATTCGAACGATACCAGCTTGCGATCCCAGCCCGATTCAAGGCAGCGCGTGGCAAATTGCCCAACATTCGCGCCAATGTCCAATATGGTCTGCACATTGCGATGCCGGGCCTGCCATAACAGGTTTTCAAACACATCCGATACCGGCGTATGCACGCGCACATTATAGCCAAGCTTGCGAATGAATTTCTGGATGGATCGTTTCATTTGGATCGCTTTCTCATGGCGCGGGCTTTGCAAAGCCGATGTGATGCGGACGGGATCAATGGGCTGCTGACGGTAGGCTGGAGCGAAATAGCGCGCCAATCGCGGTGTCGCTGCGGGCTTCACAATAGGCCTTGAAATTATGGCGAATGGTTTTGCTGTCACGAATGGCGATGATCGCTTCGGGCAGTTTTTCCAGTGAGGAATAGGTGGCACCAGCAGCGACCGGCTGCATCAATTGATCGGCCAGTACCGGAAAATCCGGCAAGGCAACCGGGATGTGACGCCCCAGCAGGTCGCGCAACACACCACTGGGCCGATATTCATAAGCATGGCGGTGATAGTTCAGAACGGCGATATCGGTGGCGTCCATCGCCTCGGCATAGCCTTCATCAGAGGTGGTGTTGATCGTCAAGCAGCCCTGATCGGCAAAGCGTTGCAGGTCTGTGGCGTCGGGTGTGGCGACCAGCACGTCAATATCAAGAACGCCAGCAGCCCGCGCCTTAAGCAATTGCGCAATCGCGCCTTCCTGATCCTTGTCATGGCGAAAACGTCCGACAAAGCCGACACACAGCCTTTTACCGTCTGCCTTGGCGGATTTCGGCTGATCCAGCACCGGATAGCGTACCAGAGGCAATTGATCGGCGCGCGCCTTACCCACCAGTTGCTCAACGCCCGCACGGCTTTCCACCAGAACCAGATTGAAACCCATGCGAATGGCGAGGCTCAGAATAAAACGATCGCTTTTGCGCATCAACGCAAAGTGCAGATTGTGATTGTTGATCCAATACACATTCTTCCAGAACGGAAACAGAATGGGCAGCATCAGATAGAGCTGCTTGGTGTTGAACTCGCGCACCAGAATCACGCCCCGACGCCGATATCGCAAAATGCGCGCCATCAGGATCAGCGGTTGCGCGATTAGATATGATTTGAGAACGCGGTAGAAAATCTTGGGACATTCGGTGGCCAGAAAAACCTGGACAATATTCTGCGCAAGCAAGGCATCGCCGATGCGTTCAATCACCTGATGGGCAAAATAATATGTCTTGATGACTTTCATTATGTCTTGTCCGGCGACTGGCAATCAACCAGCGACGAACGATTGATACGCATGGGCAATGCCATCACGCAGTTCGATGCTGGGCTGCCAGCCCATGGCGCGCAGTTTGTCGGCGCTCATCAACTTGCGCGGGGTGCCGTCAGGTTTGCTCGTGTCGCGTTCGATGGTGCCGGTAAAGCCGACGACCTCGCAAACCAATGTTGCCAGATCATAGATGGTGATATCGTCGCCCGAGCCGACATTGACATGAACATCATCCGAATAGGTCTTGAGCAGGTGCACACAGGCATCGGCGCAATCATCGGAATGCAGAAACTCGCGGCGCGGTGTGCCAGTGCCCCAGATGGTGATGCTGGCATCGCCCGCCAGCTTGGCTTCATGTGCCTTGCGGATCAGGGCGGGTAGTACGTGGCTGGATTGCAGATCAAAATTGTCACCGGGGCCGTACAAGTTGGTCGGCATGGCCGAGATATAGTCGCGGCCATGCTGGCGGCGATAGGCCTGGCACAGCTTGATTCCGGCAATCTTGGCCACCGCATACCATTCATTGGTCGGCTCCAGCGCGCCGGTAAGCAGCGATTCCTCGACAATCGGCTGCTGCGCAAATTTGGGATAGATGCACGAAGAGCCAAGGAATAACAGCCGGTTGACATCGGCGCGGTGAGAGGCCTCGATCACATTCGCGGCGATCATCAGATTGTCATAGAGGAAATCGGCGGGATAGGTGTCATTCGCCAAAATGCCACCCACCTTGGCGGCAGCCAGCACCACCGCATCAGGACGCTGTTCGGCAATCCACGCGCGGGTTGCGGCCTGATCCATAAGGTCCAGCTCCTGCCGAGTTGCAGTAACGACATCGCAGCCTTCCGAGGCGAGGCGGCGCACGATGGCGCTGCCCACCATGCCGCGATGCCCCGCCACAAAGACACGTTTTCCGCTAAGGTCAAAATTATACGTCATGTAGGTCGGTTCTCGATTCAAGGGTCGCGATGAATACTGACCTGCCTCAGGCTTCTTTCATCACCTGCGCGGTTTTCATGACCTGCAAATCGGCCTGCACCATTTCGCGGCACAGATCGCGCACGGATGTATCGTGCTTCCAACCCAGCTTGGTGTGCGCCTTGGTGGGATCGCCGATCAGCAGTTCCACTTCGGTCGGGCGGAAATAGCGCGGATCAACCTCGACGATGACCTTGCCGGTTTTGGTGCAGCGGCCCTTTTCGTCAATGCCTTCGCCTTCCCAGGCCAGATTGATGCCGACATCTTCGAAAGCCCAGGTCACGAAATCCCGCACAGGGGTGGTTTCGCCAGTTGCGAGCACATAATCGTCAGGCTCGTCCTGCTGCATCATCATCCACATGCCGCGCACATATTCGCGGGCATGGCCCCAATCGCGCTTGGCATCCAGATTGCCGAGGAACAGCTGATCCTGCTTGCCAAGGCTGATGGCGGCAGCCGCGCGCGTGATCTTGCGCGTCACGAATGTTTCACCGCGCAGCGGGCTTTCATGGTTGAACAAGATGCCGTTCGACGCATGCATGCCATAGGCTTCGCGATAGTTGACGACGATCCAATAGGCATAAAGCTTGGCAGCGGCATAGGGCGAGCGCGGATAGAAAGGCGTGGTTTCGCGCTGCGGCACTTCTTGCACAAGGCCATAAAGCTCAGACGTTGAGGCCTGATAGAAACGGCAGGTCTTTTCCATGCCCAGAATGCGCATCGCCTCCAACAGGCGCAGCGTGCCGATAGCATCGGCATTGGCGGTATATTCGGGCGTTTCAAAGCTCACCTGAACATGGCTTTGCGCGGCCAGGTTATAGATTTCGGTGGGCTGGGTTTCCTGAATGATACGGATCAGGTTGGTGCTGTCGGTCATGTCACCATAATGCAGGTGGAACCGGGCATTCTGCTCGTGCGGATCCTGATAGATATCTTCGATACGGCCGGTGTTGAACGACGAAGAGCGGCGCTTTACGCCATGGACGTTATAGCCCTTATCTAGCAACAACTGAGCCAGATACGCGCCGTCCTGACCGGTAATGCCAGTGATCAGTGCCGTTTTCGTCATTCTTATGTCCTTGCAGTCGAGAAATGTTGATACAGGGGCCAGACAACGGGACGTTGCCAGGCTGGAAACAGGCGCCCGTGCTATAGGCGCGGGCAGAGGGGTTGCGCTACAAAATCTTTGGGCAAGATTGACCCAGCGCGCGACAGATCGGCGATGATATATAGCAATGTCATGATTGGATGATGGCTGTCGTCACTTGGACCCAAAGCCGTTGAACACCACCATGATGGTGCGCAGCAAAATCAGCGTATCGATCCAGTACGAAAAGTTTTTGATGTAGAAAAAGTCATATTGCAGCTTGGCGTTCACGTCCTGAAGGTCGGTGACATGGCCCTGGTTGACCTGTGCCCAGCCGGTGATGCCGGGGCGGACAATGTGACGATAGGCATAAAACGGAATTTCCCGCTCATACCATTGCGATAGCGCCATGGCTTCGGGGCGGGGGCCGATCCAGCTCATTTCGCCGCGAATGATGTTCACGATCTGGGGCAGCTCGTCGATGCGGGTGCGGCGCAGGAAGCGGCCCAGCCGGGTAATCCGGTCATCCTGTTCCTTTGTCATCGCAGCGGCGCGCGCATCGGCTGCATCGTTTTTGGGTTCTTCACAGCGCATAGTGCGGAATTTGACGACGCGGAACGGCTGGCCGCGAAAGCCAAGACGCTCCTGACGGAACAGGGCTGGACCGGGCGAGTCAAATTTGACCAATATAGCCACGATCAGCATGGGAATGATCAGGAACGGCAGCACCGCTGCGCACAGCAGCAGGTCGGTAGCGCGCTTCACCTTCAAATAGGCAAGGCTGGGCAACAGCGAGCCAAAGCTGTTTTCTGACAGATGCTCAATCCGCACCCGACCGGTCAGCGCCTCGGCGACCTGCTTGTAATGATACACCGCGATGCCCTGCAAAGCCGCCCCGGCCAGCGTGCGTTCCCAATCATCGCTGTGATCATGATGCAGATCGGCGACCATGATCGCGTCCTTGCGGGCGGGAACGCTGGGGCCATCGAGCATGACATGGTCGATATGCAGCGAGTTGATGATCCGGTCGACCCGGCCACCGGGCACAATATAATAGGTCCGCGTCGGTCCGCGCCGCACCATCGCA
This sequence comes from Sphingomonadaceae bacterium, assembly GCA_041736605.1. Taxonomy (GTDB): domain Bacteria; phylum Pseudomonadota; class Alphaproteobacteria; order Sphingomonadales; family Sphingomonadaceae; genus JBGSTI01. The sequence goes on along the minus strand of JBGSTI010000129.1, from coordinate 2,738 downwards.
CCGATCAGAAAGCGGACGACCAGCGTGCAGGTGAAGCACAGTGCCAAAATGGTGTTGCTATAGGGCAGGCGCGCGAACAGGACGAGCAGCACCGCCAGGCCATAGGCCGATGCAAAGGCGGGAACGATATAACCCGCCGTCGATGCCCCCGGAAAGGCCGACATCTTGCGCAGGATGACCACCCCGCCAAAGGTAGCAATCACCGCAATGATAAGCGAAATGCGCGCTGACACCACACCCAGCCCATCAAAGGCATAGGGATAGAAATAGACCGCAAACGGTGCGAGAACGCCAAATAGCAGGCACAGCGCAAGCTGCACGCGCGTTGCGTTCAAAATGCTGATTTCGGTTTCAGCCGCTTGGATAGGCGTTTGCATTAGCATCGCTCTAGCTCCAATTCCGAAGCTTGGCGATAGCCGGAAAGGCCATTGCAGGTGCCATGGCCTGTTCCAAAATGGTCAAGGCAGCGGTAAATCCGCGCCAAACATTGTTCAACACACATAGTCCTTGCCCCACCATCAGATCGTTTAAGCCCCCGGCTTTGCGCCGTTATATGAGCCGTTGCCTGCTTTCGGTTTCCTGCCGGATGATCCGTGCAGAAAGCTGGTGCGCCCTTGTTGTAAATTCTTATCTAACCCCGAATCGCGTCTGCTGCAACGCAATAATAGGCTGTTCGCGCTCGACTGTATGGCTTTATCGCATGACGGCTGTGTGACGGTAGTCACAAGGCAATGGCGCTATTGTAAAATCCATGCAGGTTTGCTGGGCCAATCAACCGCCATGATAGGCCCGATACCAGTCCACAAAGCGCGGGATTCCGATATCGATTGCAGTGGTGGGGGCATAGCCCAGATCGCGCTGTATGGCGCTGATATCGGCATAGGTTTCGCGCACATCGCCCGGCTGCATGGGGTGCATTTCGCGAATGGCGGGTTTGCCGCAAGCCTGCTCGATCAGATCGATCATCCGTCCCAGTTGTTCCGACTGGTTATTGCCGATATTATAGATACGGTGCGGCGCGACGCTGCCGCCAGCTTTGGGCAGGCGATCATCGACCGGTGGGCGGTCCAGACAGGCGACAACGCCTTGAATGATATCATCGATAAAGGTGAAATCGCGGCGCATATCACCGCCATTGAACACCTTGATCGGCCGCTCCTCCAGAATCGCCGAGGTAAATAGCCACATCGCCATGTCGGGTCGGCCCCAAGGGCCATAGACGGTGAAAAAGCGCAGGCCCGTCAACGGCAGGCGATACAGATGCGCATAGGTTTCGCTCATCAGCTCATCGGCCTTTTTGGTGGCGGCGTAGAGCGAAATCGGTTGGTCCACGCGGTCCTCAACCCGGAAGGGCAGGCTGTCATTATTGCCATAGACTGAGCTGGACGAGGCATAGACCATCGGCGTGCCGCTGCTGCGCGCCAGTTCGAGCAGGTTCAGGTGGCCGACCAGATTGGACTGCGCATAGGCGCGCGGATTGTCTATGGAATAGCGAACCCCCGCCTGTGCGCCCAGATGCGCAATACCGTCAAAGCTTTGTCCGGCCAGCGCCGCCTCCAAGGCGACATGATCGGCAAAGTCTACCTCATAAAACTGAAAGCGATCACCAAATTCCGCCAGATCAGCCAAGCGGTCGCGTTTCAGCTGCACCGTATAATAATCGTTGCAATTATCGATGCCGGTCACCCGGTCGCCCCGCTTGAGCAAATGGCGAGACAGAGCATGGCCAATAAAACCGGCCGCGCCGGTGACGAGATAATGCATGGATCAATGGCTCCTGAAACTGAGGCCTATTGCCATAAGCGCATAAGTTTACCCAAGCGTTTCCATGATGAACGGCCTGTTACGCACAGCCAATGTGCCAAGGCCTTGAACAATAAGAGTGTTCTTCGTTATGATCGCTTCCGGGATAATAGGGGGCCTTGGGCAACATGGTTGAACTGCACGATGATGCGCTGGTGCGGCGTTTGCAATTCTATGCGCGGTTGCGTGCGACTGACATCGCGTTGGTGGAGGGGTTTAAAGCCCGGATCAGCCGCTATGAACGCGGCGAGCAGATCATTACGGCGGGCGAAAAGACCGGTTCGCTGCTGATCATCCAGCAGGGTTGGGCCATCCGCTATAAAACGCTGGACGATGGCCGCCGACAGATTTTGAACGTGTTGCTGCCCGGTGACATGTTTGATTTGCAAGTGCTGGTAAAGGCCGAGGCGGATCATAATGTCGAAGCGGCAACACCGCTGACGCTTAAGGCTGTCGCGCCCGATGCGCTGCGCGCGGCGCTCGATTCATCGGGCACGCTGACCATGGCGTTCTGGTGGACGCAGGTGCAGGAAGAGGCGTTCCTGCGCGAACAGATCATACGCAACGGCCGCCAGACGGCACGCGAACGCATCGGTCATTTGCTGCTGGAATTGCACCGCCGCGCGCGGATTGCGGGCATGGGCACCGAGGATGGTTTTCGCCTGCCACTGACCCAGACGGCGATTGCTGACATGCTGGGCCTGACGCCCATCCACACCAACCGCGTGCTGCGGATGTTTGAAAAGGACGGGTTGATCCGTCGCGACCGGACCTGGCTGGAATTTGTAGATGCCGACAGGCTGGCGGAAATCTGTCAGTTCGATCCGCATTATTTCCATGCCGATGCGTCCATGGTGGCGCAGTTGATGTTTGGTGATTGAGGTGCTAGGTGCTCCGGCGCAGGCCGGAGCGGTGGCGATTGCGGCTAAGGTTGC
>JBGSTI010000128.1:0-3459 GCA_041736605.1 Sphingomonadaceae bacterium | reverse complement strand
GTTTCGCCAATGAAGTGCGCAAACGGGCCGACGCCTTGGCCGAAACTATTGCCCGCGAAACCGGCAAGCCCATGTGGGAAGCGCGCACCGAAGTTGATTCTGTGATCAACAAGGTCGAAATCTCGGTCAAGGCCTATGCCGAACGCACTTCGCAGCGCAAGCTGGACAGCGCGCTATCCGGCACCGCCGCGATCCGGCACAAGCCGCATGGCGTGATGGCTGTGCTTGGCCCCTATAATTTTCCTGCGCATCTGCCCAATGGCCATATCATTCCCGCCCTGATCGCGGGCAATTGCGTGGTGTTCAAGCCTTCGGAAAAAACCCCCGCAACCGGTAGCCTGCTGATCGAATGTTTCCGCGCTTGCGGCATACCCGAGGGCGTGGTGCGATTGGTCATCGGCGGCCCTGAAGAGGGCAAGGCTCTGGTCGGTCATGATGATATTGATGGCGTGCTGTTTACTGGCTCCGCCAATGTCGGCCTGTCGATCAACCGGCAATTGGCATTGCGGCCAGACAAGATCGTCGCGCTGGAAATGGGCGGTAACAATCCGGTGGTCTGGTGGAAAACCCCAATCATTCATGATGCCGCCGTGCTGGTGGTGCAATCGGCGTTCATGAGCGCGGGGCAACGCTGCTCCAACGCGCGCCGCCTGATCATCGGCGAAGAATTTTATGACGAGGCAATGGCCGAGATCAAGGCGCTGGCTGATCGGCTGATCGTTGGCGCGCCATTTGACGAGCCGCAGCCGTTCATGGGCCCGGTGATCGATAACAGCATTGCCGATGGCCTGTCTGAAAGCTTTCTCTATCTGATGGGCCATGGCGGCAAGGTGATCAAGCATCTGGGCCGCCCGCGCAACGATCTGCCGTTCCTGTCGCCCGCCATCATCGACGTGACGGGCATGACTGAACGGCCCGATGTCGAGCTGTTCGGTCCGCTATTGCAAGTGGTCAAGGTCAAGAGCTTTGACGAAGCCATTGCCGAGGCAAACCGCACGCGCTTTGGCCTTTCCGCCTCGCTGATTGGTGGGACACCAGAAGATTATAACCGCTTCTGGGCCAATGTCCGTGCGGGTGTGATCAACTGGAACCGGCCAACCAATGGCGCATCGAGCAGTGCGCCCTTTGGCGGCATCGGCCTGTCGGGCAATCACCGGCCCAGCGCCTTTTACGCCGCCGATTATTGCGCCTATCCGGTGGCGTCGGCAGAAATGGAGCAGCCACGCGCGACCTTGGGCATTGGTTTGCGCAACGCCTGATTTTTCGTGCGCTAAAGATTTGCTAGCACCACAACAAAATCATCTGCCTTGAGGCCGCATGGCAACGCGCCCATGTGGGGCATTCTGCCGCCATTGGCCTTGAGGAGCCGCCTTATGACCAGCACCCAACAGACGAAAGCCACCGGACAGGTCTGGCTGGTCGGCGCTGGCCCCGGCGATCCCGATCTGCTGACGGTCAAGGCGGCGCGCCTGATCGGCCAAGCCGATGTGATTGTGCATGACGGGCTGATCGGCGAGACCTTGCTGGATATGGCTCGCGCCGATGCCCGCCTGATCAGCGTTGCCAAAAGCCGCGCCAATCATTCGGTCCCACAAGATGGCATCAACGCCATTTTGGTGCGTGAGGCACAGGCCGGGCATCTGGTCGTGCGCCTGAAAGGCGGCGATCCGTTCATTTTCGGGCGCGGCGGCGAAGAGGTTGAGGCCTGCCGCACGGCGGGCGTTGCCGTGTCAGTCGTTCCCGGCATTTCAGCGGCGATTGGCGGCGGCGCGCAAACTCTGCTCCCCCTCACCCATCGCGATGCCTCCAGCGCGGTCAGCTTTGTCGCGGGCCAATGCAAGGGATTGTCTGAGCAGGATTGGTCCGGCCTTGCGGGCAAGGGCCGCACTTTGGTGATTTACATGGGCATCGTAACGGCCAGCGACATTACCGAAAAGCTGATTGCCGATGGCGTGTCGCCCGATATGCCGGTGGCGGTGCTGGAGCGTGTGGGCCGGACCGACGCCCGCGCGATGCGCACGCTGCTCACCGATCTGGGCGATATGATCGCGCGCGAGCGGGTTAAGAGCCCGGCGATTATTGTGGTGGGCGATGTGGTGGTGCGGTCGGACGCGGTGGATGCGTTGACGCCCATGTTGCGGCAATATGACCTTATTCCATCGTCACCCTGAACTTGTTTCAGGGTCCATCCATCGCAACAAACTGCGGGATGTTGGGCAGGATGGATGCTGAAGCGAGTTCAGCATGACGAGTTAGTTTTTGTGGAGATTTAGGTGTGAAATTACTGACAGGAAATGATCTGGCCAGCGGCGATGTCGTCTGGTGGACCGGCACAGGCTGGTCGCGCGACGTAAAGGACGCGGTAGACGCAGGCGATACGGGCGAAATCGTTTTGGCCGCTGAAGAGGCTGCGCGCCGGGTCAATGCCTCGTACATTGTCGATGCTGGCGAAGACGGCCTGCCGCTGCACATCAAGGATCGCGTCCGCGCCGCCGGTCCCTCGGTCCGCAAGGATCTGGGCATCAATCCCGATATCAAGCTCGAAAAGGCCTGACCCAAATGTATCAATATGACCAATATGACCAGGCCATGGTCGATGCCCGCGTCGCTGAATTTCGCGACCAGGTGGCGCGCCGTATGGCGGGCGAAATAACCGAGGACCAGTTTAAGCCGCTGCGCCTGATGAACGGCCTGTATCTGCAATTGCACGCCTATATGCTGCGCGTCGCCATTCCCTATGGCACGCTGTCGAGCAAGCAGATGAAGATGCTGGGCCACATCGCTCGCAAATATGACCGGGATTACGGCCATTTCACCACGCGCCAGAATATCCAGTATAACTGGATCAAGCTGGAGGACACGCCCGACATTCTGGCCGATCTGGCCAGTGTGGAAATGCATGCGATCCAGACCAGCGGCAATTGCATCCGCAACATCTCGTCGGATCAATATGCAGGCGCTGCCGCCGATGAAGTCGCCGATCCGCGCCCTTGGGCCGAATTGCTGCGCCAATGGAGCAGTTTCCACCCCGAATTCAGCTACCTGCCACGCAAGTTCAAGATCGCGGTGATCGCGGCAGAGGAAGATCGCGCCGCAATGCGCCTGCACGACATCGGCATCCGGATCGTCCGCCGCCCTGGCGGTGTGGACGAAGAAGGCGTCGATCGCGATGGTACGCATGGCGCCCAGGTCTATGTTGGCGGCGGCATGGGCCGCACGCCGATGATCGCGCCGGAGATCAATCCGTTCGTGTCCGCCGATGATCTGCTGAGCTATCTTGAGGCATGCCTGCGCGTATATAACCGCTATGGCCGCCGCGATAATGCTTACAAGGCGCGCATCAAGATCCTGATCCATGAACATGGCGCAGACAAATACCGCGCCGATGTGGAACAGGAATTTGCCCTTCTGAAAACCTGAAAGACCCGGCAGAGACTGCAGCAGCAGCAACTGCGGCAG
>JBGSTI010000122.1:0-8191 GCA_041736605.1 Sphingomonadaceae bacterium | reverse complement strand
TCCTGGCTAGAATTTGGTGGAGTTCTCGCCCATGAATCGCCTTTCCAACGCCTTCGCCAAGGGCCATCCCGCCCTCGTCACCTTTGTCACTGCCGGTGACCCTGATGTCACCGCAACCCCCGCCATTCTCGACGCACTGGTCGAAGGTGGGGCGGATGTGATCGAACTCGGCATGCCGTTCACCGATCCGATGGCCGATGGCCCCGCGATTCAGGAAGCGAATATCCGCAGCCTGGCCAAGGGCACCACCACCGCCCAGATTTTCGCCATCGCCGCCGCCTTTCGCGCGCGCCACCCGGAAACGCCGCTCGTGCTGATGGGCTATGCCAATCCGATGACGATCCGGGGTGGCGAATGGTTCGCGGCGGAGTGCCACAAGGCGGGCGTCGATGGCGTGATTTGCGTCGATATTCCGCCAGAGGAAGACCCGGAGCTTGGCCCGGCCCTGCGCGGTGCAGGCGTTGACCTGATCCGCCTTGCCACGCCGACCAGCGATGCCGCGCGGCTGCCCGCCATTCTTGATGGATCATCGGGCTTTCTCTATTATGTCTCGGTTGCTGGCATCACCGGCAAGCAACAGGCAGCGCAGGCCAGCATCGAAGAGGCTGTCGCCCGGTTGAAAAGCCAGACCAGCCTGCCCGTCGCTGTAGGCTTTGGCGTGCGCACACCAGAGCAAGCCGCCGCTATCGCCCGTGTTGCCGATGGTGTCGTTGTCGGTTCGGCGATTGTCGAGCTTGTCGGCCAGCATGGCGACAAGGCCTCTGGCCCGGTGCGCGACTATGTGGCAGGGTTGAAGGCCGCTATTTTGAGCGCCGCACAGGAGAAAATCGCATGAGCTGGCTGACGCGCGTCCGCAATTCGCTGACTTTCGGGGCCAAAACCGAGACGACGGATAATCTCTGGCACAAATGCCCTTCGTGCAACGAGATGGTGTTTACCCGCGAATATGAGGAAAATCTGTGCGTCTGCCCGCGCTGTGACCATCATGGCCGCATTGGCGTCGATGCCCGTCTGGCGCAGATCATGGACCCCGGTTTCTCGCTGCTGCCCGCGCCGCAGGTCAAGGAAGACCCGCTAAAGTTCAAGGACAGCAAGAAATATACGGATCGGCTGAAAATCGCCCGCGCCGCCAATCCGCATCCCGATGCGTTGACCAACGCGCGCGGTGCCATCGATGGCCAGCGCGCCGTGGTGGGCGTGCAGGATTTCGGTTTCATGGGCGGATCGATGGGCATGGCGGTGGGCGCGGCGTTCATTGCCGGGGTTGAGGCCGCGATTGCCGACAAATGCCCCTATGTGATTTTCACCGCGGCGGGCGGCGCGCGCATGCAGGAAGGCATTTTGTCGCTGATGCAAATGCCGCGCTCCACCGTGGCGATCAGCCGACTGCACCGTGCGGGCCTGCCCTATATTGTGGTGCTCACCGATCCGACCACCGGCGGCGTCACCGCCAGCTATGCGATGCTGGGCGATGTGCAGATTGCCGAACCCAATGCCCTGATCGGCTTTGCCGGACAGCGCGTGATCCAGGATACCATTCGCGAAAAACTGCCCGAAGGGTTCCAGCGCGCCGAATATCTTCTGGAACATGGCATGATAGACATGGTGACGCATCGGCATGAACTGAAAGCCACGGTCGCGCGCGTGATCGATTATCTGATGGCGGCCAAGGCGGCCTGAGGGCGCGCGCGCCATGCGCGATTTTGCTGTTCATGATGATCCGGCGGTGCAGGCCCAGCTGGACCGGCTGGCCATGCTGTCGATCCCCGGCGGGCGATTGAGCCTTGATCCGATTGAGGCTCTGCTGGTGCGTTTGGGCCATCCCGAAACGCGATTGCCCCCCGCCTTTCATGTGGCCGGCACCAATGGCAAGGGATCGACCACCGCGTTCCTGCGCGCGATCCTGAACGCATCGGGGCGCAGCGTTCATGCCACCAACAGCCCGCATCTGGTGCGCTATAATGAACGGTTTCGGCTGGCCGATACGCTGATCAGCGATGCTGCCTTGGCGTCCCTTTTGGCCGAGGTGCTGGATGCGAATATTGGCATTGAGGGCAGCTTTTTCGAAGTCTCCACCGCCGCCGCCTTTCTGGCCTTTGCGCGCGAGCCCGCCGATGCGGCGGTGATCGAGGTGGGGCTTGGCGGGCGTTATGATGCCACCAATGCACTGCTTGGCCCGGTGGTGTGCGGCATTGCCTCGCTAGCGCTCGATCATGAACGCTTTCTGCTCACCCCCGAACCCGGTGTGCCGCTTGATCCGTTTTGCCGGGTGGCGTTTGAAAAGGCTGGCATTGCCAAGCCGGGCGCACCGTTGGTGACGCAAAGCTACTCTGCCGACATGGCGGCGACCATCGATATGGTGGCCAGCTGGCGGCAGACCAAGGCACTGATGCGCGGGCGCGACTGGTTTGCCGAAGTGACAGCAGGCGGCATCCATTATCGCGATGCCAAGGGCGCGCTGGACCTGCCCCTGCCCAGCATCGCAGGCGCGCATCAGGCGGATAATGCCGCGTTAGCCGTAGCGATGCTGCGCCATCAGGATGCGCTAGCGATTGCGCCAGAGGCCTATGCGGCGGGGATCAGGGCCATGCGCTGGCCCGCGCGTCTGCAATTGTTAAAGCCCGGCCCGATACGCGATCTGCTACCCGCCGATGCCAATCTGTGGTTGGACGGCGGGCATAATCCCGATGCCGGTGCGGCGCTGGCGCGGCATTTTGAAGCGCGCACTGGCAAGCTGCATCTGGTGCTGGGCATGATTGCGGGCAAAGACCCTGCGGCATTGATCGATCCCCTCGCCCCGATGCTGGCCAGCCTGACCGCCGTGCCAGTGCCGGGGCATGAGATGGTGCCAGCGACGGTGTTCGCCGATCTGGCAGCACGACGCGACATCCCGTTTTCAGCAGCGCAATCCGTTGCCAACGCTCTGCGCGACCTGACCATCAAACCCGATCAGGATATTCTCATCGGTGGCTCGCTCTACCTTGCAGGCGAAGTGTTGCGCGCCAATGGTGAACTTCCCGATTAAGCGCCTTGGTTATGCAGGGTCCGCCTTGGCCTGCCGCCCCACTCGCGCCCATTCGATCAGGCACAAAACCACCGCGATCAGGCCCAGTGAGGCGGTGAGATAGAATACATAGGGGTAACCCTGAGTCTCGATCATCTCACCCAAAGCGCCGCGCCCCAGCGATCCGATCAGGAAGGTCAGCGACGACAGCAATGCATATTGCACCGCGCTATAGGCGCGCGAGGTGATGGTGGAGAGATAGGCAACAAACGCCGCGCCCGCGATCCCGCCTGCCAGATTCTCGCCCGCGATTGACAGCAACAGCCGCGAGAATCTGTCATCCGAACCCAGCCATGATGCGACATGATAAAAGCCGCTATATTGGCCCGCAATGTCCAGCATCGCCCCGCCCTGCGCCAGATCGGCATAGAGCAGATTGCTCGCCGCCGCGACCACCGCGCCGAACACCAAAGTCGCCATCCGGCCCAGCAAGGCGAATGACACGGCGCCCGCCGCAATGCCCAGCATGGTCATGCCCACACCAAAGAATTTCGACGCAATCGCGACCTCGTCCTTGGTATATTTCAGCTCTTCCAGATAGAATGGCAGCGCAAACGGCCCCCAGACTGCGTCGGTAAACCGGTAAGACAGGATGATCGACATCGCCAGAATCGACGCCCAGCCCAGCCGCCCGATAATCTCCGCCAGTGGCATCAGCAGCGCGCCATAGGCATGATCGACAAAGCGGTGGATGCCAAGGCGCACCGGCTCTGATTGGGTCAGCACATAGCGTCCCGTCGCCTTCCAGTAATTGAGCACAGCCGCCACAATCGCCGGGACAATCACCGTCGCCACCACCACCAGCGGCCCGTAAAGCTTGATAAACTCCGTGCTATCGGGCCGATCCGCAGGCTCTGCGCCCAGCGACCGCACCATGAAGGCAATCACCGTAAACAACGCCCAGATCCAGCCCGCACCGACAATCCCAATGGCCCAGGCGCGCACCCGCAAGCTTAGCTCACCTGCCTTTGACAGGCTTTCAACACTGGCGGCATCAGCAGGCCTATCGGTATCAGGCGCCGCCCATGTGGCAAACAGCACCAGCAACATCGCCAGCCCCATGCCCAGATAGACGTTCGACCAACCAATCCGCTCGGCCAGCACCAAAGCCAGCGCCCCGCCCGCCAGCGCCGCAAAGCGATAGCCCAGTTGATAAATGGACGATAAAATTTCCAGCGTCGCGGTTTCATCAGCCACATCAACGCGCCACGCATCGATCACGATATCCTGCGTCGCTGAGGCAAAGGCCCCGAGGCCTGCCAGCAAGGAAAACCAGCCAAGCGCCGATTTGGGATCAAGCTGTGACATCACGATAAAACTGGTGCCCAGCAGCAACTGGATCGGCACCAGCCATGACCGCCGCCGTCCCAGATGATGCAGCCCCGGCAGGGCCACGCGGTCAACAATCGGCGACCACAGAAATTTGAACGCATAGGCAAGGCCAATGAGCGAGAATACGCCCATGGTTTCCAGATCAACCTTCGCCTCACCCAACCATGCGTATAAGGTGCCCAAAAGCAGGGCATAGGGCAGGCCTGCGGCAAAGCCGAACGAGAGCATGATGCCCATTTTGCGATTACGGAACGCGGCCTTTAACAATTGCCAGCCGCCCGGCTTTTTTGGAACGTCCTTTGGCGGTTCTGGCTTTTCCAACGCAATTCCGGCCAAAATCAATCTCCCTTGCAAACCCGCAGGCAGACTTACCAGCCTATCGGCCAAGCGCAAGGTGAGGCGTGTTTGCCAGGGCTTTTCATTGCGATTTAATCGTGCGATTAAGATGCCCGACTCCGGCGCTCGGCAAGGGCGCGGATGACTGTGACTTTATGGAAAAAGGATGCCTTCTCATGGCCGAAGCCTATATCATCGACGCTGTTCGCACCCCGCGCGGCATTGGCAAGCCCGGCAAGGGCGCGCTGTCGCATTTGCACCCCCAGCATTTGGCCGCGACCGTGCTGAAGGCACTGAAAGATCGCAACAATCTGGACACGTCCAAGGTGGACGACATTGTCTGGTCGACATCGAACCAAAAGGGCAAGCAGGGCGGCGATCTGGGCCGGATGGCGGCGCTGGCGGCGGGATATGACATCACCGCATCGGGCACCACTCTGGACCGTTTCTGCGGCGGCGGCATCACCTCGGTCAATCTCGCCACCGCGTCGGTGATGTCGGGCATGGAAGATTGTGTGATCGCAGGCGGCACCGAAATGATGAGCTATGGCGCGCAATTGGGCGCGGCAGAGGCCAATGCCGGGATCAAGCCGATGGGCATGGGATCGGGCAATATGGCGCTGGATGCCATCCACCCGCAATCGCATCAGGGCGTATGCGGCGATGCGATTGCCGCGATGGAAGGGATCAGCCGCGAGGCCGTGGACGCTCTGGCGCTGGAAAGCCAACGTCGTGCGGATATCGCCATCAAGGAAAATCGCTTCGCCAAATCGGTGGTGCCCGTTTACAATGAGGACGGCTCGGTCGCGTTGGATCACGAAGAGTTTCCGCGCCCCGAAACCACTGCCGAAGGTCTTGCGGGGCTGAAGGCCTCGTTCGATGGCATTGCCGATTATGATCTGGGCGGCACCACATTCCGCCAGCAGATCAAGCGCAAATATCCCGATCTGGAATGGCAGGGCGTCCACCATACCGGCAACAGCTCGGGCGTGGTTGATGGCGCAGCAGCGTTGCTGATCACATCCAAGGAATTTGCCGAAGCCAATGGCCTGAAACCCCGCGCCCGCGTGGTAGCCTATGCCAATCAGGGCGATTGCCCGACGCTGATGCTCAACGCCCCGGTGCCCGCTGCCAAAAAGGTGTTGGCCAAGGCGGGCTTGACCAAGGACGATATCGACGTCTGGGAAATCAACGAAGCCTTTGCCGTAGTCGCCGAAAAGTTCATGCGCGATCTCGATCTTGATCGGTCAAAGGTCAACATCAATGGCGGTGCCTGCGCGCTGGGCCATCCGATTGGTGCCACCGGTTCGATCCTGATCGGCACCGCATTGGACGAGCTGGAGCGGTCTGGCGGTCGCTATGGCCTGGTCACTATGTGCGCTGCGGGTGGCATGGCCCCGGCGATCATTATCGAACGTTTGTAAGGTTTAGGTGACCCGTACCCCGGCGAAAGCCGGGGTCCAGGTTGGTCCTCACAAAACTGGGCCCCGGCGTGCGCCGGGGTACAGAAAAAGTTACGAAAAATCACAAACACCTGAATTTCAACGATTAAAAAAATAGCTCATTCTGGAACCAAAGCCGCGTTTTTGGCGTTTTGATTTTCAGAACATGCAAACATCCCCCCGTTTGCATGTCTGGATGGCCCGGCTGCTCCCTTCTCCCTCCCCCCTTTGAACGGTGGTCGGGCCATCCCATTTCTTCACAATCAGCATTAGAAATGTGATGCAGGCGTTCAGTCTGCGGGCCGTTCGTCCGGCTCGGGCTTAGCCTCGGTAAAGCGCATGACGATGAGCGCTGATTCATACAACAGCACCAGCGGGATGGCCAACATCAGCTGTGAAATCACATCGGGCGGGGTAAAAATTGCCGCGATCACAAAGGCCAAAACGATCATATACCGCCGCATCGACACCAGTTGCGCGCGGCTGACAATCCCGGCGCGGTTAAGCAGTAGCAGCAGCACTGGCAGCAGGAAACTGATGCCAAAGGCCAGGATGAACTGCATCACCAAGGTCAGATAATCGGCGGTATTGGGCAATGCCTCCATCGACAGGCCGCCGCGCGTTCCTTCAAATCCTAAAAAGAATTTGAACGCGGTGGGCATCACCACGAAATAAGCCAGCGACGCACCGGCAGTGAACAGGATCGGCGTGGCCAGAATGAAAGGCAAGAACGCCTTTTTCTCTTTGGCATAAAGGCCGGGCGCGATGAACGCCCACATCTGGTTGGCGATGACCGGAAAGCTGACAAAAAACGCTGCGAACAGCGCCACCTTCACTTCAACAAAAAATGCCTCGTACAGCTTGGTATAGACCAGCCTGCCCTGTCCGGGGCCAAAGGCATTGGTCAGTGGCTGAACCAAAATGCCAAAAATCTCGTCAGCGAAATAAAAGCACACACCAAAGGCGAGCAACAGCGCGATTACCGAACGGACCAGCCGCTGGCGCAGCTCGATCAGATGATCGATCAACGGGGCCTTGCTATCATCGAGATCCGACATCAGGGTGCCTCTGCATCAGGGGCGGGCTTGCTCAGATCAGGCTTATCAGCCGGTTTCGCCAGATCGGGGGTGGCCGCTGGAGTCTGGCTTTGCGCCATGATCCGCGCATTTTCCGCATCCCATTTCTGCTGCATTTCTTCGAGTTCGGATTCGCGGATCATCGCATCCAACCCGGTCTGGAAATGGCGCGACATGGCCCGCGCCTTACCCACCCATTTGCCGACCGTGCGCAGTGCGCGCGGCAAATCCTTGGGGCCAATCACCAACAGGGCGACAATCACCACCAGCAACAATTCGGACGCGCCGATATCAAACATGCAGCGCCGCCCCGCCTGTGCCGATAGTCAACCTGTACAACGGTCAGCGCGTTTCGCTGTTGCTGGGGCTCTTGTCGAGATCGGGCTTGGCAACAGGGGAATCGAGCTTGGCCACGGGACGCACATCGTCTTCGGTTTCGGCAATGCCCTTTTTGAAGCTTTTGATGCCCTTGCCCATATCGCCCATCACTTCCGAAATCCGGCCCTTGCCGAACAACAGAAGAATGATCACGGCCACGATGAGCCAGTGCCAGATGCTGAAACTACCCATAAATGCTCCTCGTTTGCGCGGCCGCTTTAGCGCCGCGCGGGTCAAATGGCCAGTGATTAGGCCTTAAGCCTTCAAGATAGGCGCTGACTATCCGAACAACAAGCAAAGCTGCGCTCAATCCGCCGCATCGCCCTGATCGGCGCCCTGTTCCGGCTCCAGATCGGGCATGAACTCGTCTGGCATCGGATCGAGCAATCCGGCGGCGCGCAGATCGTCGATCCCAGGCAAATCCTTGCGGCTGGCAAGGCCGAAATGCGTCAGAAATTCCGGCGTCGTGGCGTAGGTCAGTGGCCGTCCCGGCACTTCGCGCCGTCCCGCCGGGCGCACCCAGCCCGCCTCCATCAGCACGTCCAGCGTACCCTTGGCGGTCT
>JBGSTI010000105.1:0-4114 GCA_041736605.1 Sphingomonadaceae bacterium | reverse complement strand
GCCCAAGCCTTATATTCCTCTTTCGATGCGGCGGGCCGGTCATAGAGCGGCGCGTCCTCTGCCAGCGGTCCCAGCGGAATATCGCACACCACCTCGCCCTTGAAGGTCAGAACCATATGGCAGGTATCGGTCACTTCGCCGATCACCGCGAAGTCGAGTTCCCATTTCTTGAAAATCGCCTCGGCCATCGCTTCCTTGCCGGGTTTCAGCACCATGAGCATGCGCTCCTGGCTTTCCGACAGCATCATTTCATAGGGGGTCATGCCCTCTTCGCGGCACGGCACCTTGTCCATATCCAGGATGATCCCGGCCTTGCCATTGGTCGCCATTTCTACCGACGAGGAGGTGAGGCCCGCTGCGCCCATATCCTGAATGGCAACGATGGCATCGGTGGCCATTAGTTCGAGGCACGCCTCGATCAGCAGCTTTTCGGTGAACGGATCGCCCACCTGCACCGTGGGGCGTTTTTCCTCGGCATCTTCGCCGAAATCGGCGCTGGCCATGGTCGCGCCATGAATGCCGTCGCGCCCGGTTTTGGAGCCGACATAGACGATGGGATTGCCGATGCCGGTGGCGGCGGAATAGAAAATCTTGTCCTGATCGGCGACGCCCACGGTCATCGCATTGACCAATATGTTGCCATCATAGGCGGGGTGGAAATTGGTCTCACCGCCGACAGTCGGCACACCCACGCAATTGCCATAGCCGCCAATCCCGGCAACCACGCCCGAAATCAGGTGGCGCATGCGCGGATGATCGGGGCGGCCAAAACGCAGCGCATTGAGGTTTGCCACCGGGCGCGCGCCCATGGTGAACACATCGCGCAAAATGCCACCAACGCCCGTCGCTGCGCCCTGATAAGGCTCGATATAGCTGGGATGGTTGTGCGATTCCATTTTGAAGATCGCGGCGATTTTCTGGCCGTCTGCGCCTTCGCCAATATCAATGACGCCCGCATTTTCGCCGGGGCCGCAAATTACCCAAGGGGCCTCAGTCGGCAACTTCTTGAGGTGGATGCGCGAGGATTTGTAAGAGCAATGCTCTGACCACATGACCGAAAATATGCCCAGCTCAACCAGATTGGGCGCGCGGCCCAAAGCGGCGAGAACCCGCTCATATTCTTCTGGAGATAGACCGTGTTCGGCGACGATCTGGGGCGTGATGGCGGGCGCAGTGTCAGTCATGGCGCAGCCTCTAGCGCCAAGCAGCCGCTGCGCCTAGCCCCAACGGGGCGTAGCCATCAATTTGCGGGCAAAAACCGGTTGATGATCCAAGCCGTGCCGCCTGCTGCCAACCCCGTGGCAAATGTGCCCCAGGCAATATCGGCCAGCGTGATGCGGATATCCCATACGCGCAATGTCGCCTGATTGGTGAGATCATAGGTGGCATAGCACAGCCCGCCCAGCAGTGCGCCTTGGACCAGCGCCGTCAGCCATTGGCCGCTGTCTATGCCCGGACGCACCGCGAACCAGACCATCCCGGCGATATAGATGAAATAGAAACTGATTGCCGCGCCCCAGCGGACATTATCGGCCATGATCTCGCCAATCAGCGGACGATAAAGCGATGGCGCCATGCGGCTGAGCCACAGGAAATCGAGCAGGCCAAACAGGATGGCGGCAATGGCATAGGCGGCGAGATAACGGGTCATGGGCTTGTCCTTCAAATTTCGTCATGCTGAACTCGTTTCAGCATCCATCGGGCATCATTCCCAGCGGTTGGATCGGCGTGCAACCGCACGGTTTCCGTCCGATACATAATTCAGGATTTGTGGCCTGATGGACCCTGAAACGAGTTCAGGGTGACGAAGAAATTCAAATAAATTACCGCGCAAATCGCCGCGTCTTTTCCACCCGCCATGCTAGCCATGTGAACAAGCCATAGGCAAATAATGCGGTTAACGGCAGAACGACCGAATAGGCGGTCGGTTGCGGCGCGGCCCAATTATAGACCTGCACCAGCAACAGCACGGCGCCGAGCACAATCAGGTTGATCTGCGCCTTTGGCCCCACGGGCCGCGTGCGATAGGCATAAAAGGCCAGCGCACCGAACGTGATTCCCAGTTCCAGTGGGATTTCGATCCACGGATAATTCCACAGGCCAAGGCCCAGCTTAGGCGGCGCGCCCAGCAGAGTCATATCGGGCACATGGACCAGCCAATCGCACAGCCAATGCGACAGCACCACCAGTCCCGCCAAAACCCCCGCCATGCGCTGTTTCGATACCGCTGCGACGATCAGGCCAAAGACCAAGGCCAGCAACGCATTGCCCAACAGGCTGTGCGTATAGGGCATGTGATACAGGTCCATTGCGTTCATTTTGGAAATGCCCGGCGTAATCCGCAATTTCTCGACGCCCATGATCGCCAGCGGAAAGAATACCAGATCGGCCAGCTGCCCGGCAACGAACAATGTGGCAAGGCCGGGGCTCTTGCGATGGCCGGTGCAAAATGACCGATGAACATGAAAACAGCGCCCCTCTTTATCTCTAATCCGTGAAATGCAGGCTAACCTTATCCACCCCGCTTGACCAGCGGCTATGGCAAGGCCAAAGCTTGTGCATCTGATCAGCCGACATTTCGGCGATATTCATTGCTTGCGCGCATAAAGGATGCCTTCGCTCTCATGTCTGAAACTGCTCCCCCCATGGCTGATCCTGTTATCGCCGATCTGTCGTTCGAAGACGCGCTGCGCCAGTTGCAGCAAGTGGTGCAGCGGCTGGAATCGGGCGATGCGCCGCTGGACGAATCGATCAAGCTTTATGCCCAAGGGGCCAATCTGCGCAGCCATTGCGAAGCGCGGCTTAAGGCAGCGCAGGCGCAGATTGAGGCGATTGTGCTAGACCGTGATGGCGTGCCCTCCGGCACCCGCCCGTTCGGCGAAGATTGAGCCACGATGAGTAACGAGCCTTTTCCGATCAGCCTGGCCCCGGCATTTGAACGTGTCGCCCGCGAAGTCGATGCCTGTTTCGATGCGGTGCTGACGGTTCCCGATGATCCGCGCCAGCGGCTGTATGAAGCCATGCGCCATGCCGCGATTGGCGGGGGCAAGCGAATCCGTCCGCTGCTGGTGACCGCCACTGCCGATATTTTCGGCGTTGACCGCACCTTGGCGATCCGCGTGGGCACCGCGATTGAGGCGATCCATGTCTATTCGCTGGTCCATGACGATCTGCCGTGCATGGATGATGACGATATGCGCCGCGGCAAGCCCACGGTGCACAAGGCGTTTGACGAAGCCACCGCCGTGTTGGCGGGCGATTCGTTGCATGCACTGGCCTTTGAAATTCTGGCTGATCCCGAAACGCACCGTGATCCGTTCATCCGCGCCGAACTGGTTTCGGCGCTGGCCCGCGCCAGCGGCCCTGATGGTATGGCGGGCGGGCAGATGATGGATCTGGAGGCGGAGAAAAGCCGCTTTGATCTGGCCACCGTCACGCGGCTGCAACAGCTTAAAACCGGCGCGCTGATTGCCGCCTCAGTCGAAATGGGCGCGATCATTGGCCATGTGCCTGCCGAAGGGCGCACAAGGCTGCGTGGCTATGCCCGGTCCATTGGTCTGGCATTCCAGATTGCCGATGACATTCTGGACGTCGAAGGCGACGAGGCCGCCGTTGGCAAGGCGCTGAACAAGGATCAGACGGCGGGCAAGGAAACATTCCTGTCGCTGCTGGGGCTGGACCGCGCGCGCGAGCAGGCGCGGATGCTGGTCGATCAAGCGATCAGCCACCTGTCTGGCTATGGCAGTGAGGCGGATTTGTTGCGCGCATTGGCACGCTATATTGTGGAGAGGGACCGGTAATGACGGCACGCATCGGAATTTATCCGGGAACTTTCGATCCCATCACCTTGGGGCATATGGATATTATCCGGCGCGGGGCAAAGCTGGTCGATACGCTGGTGATTGGCGTTACCACCAATCCATCGAAAAATCCGATGTTCCCCGATGCAGATCGTATCGCCATTGTTGAACGTGAAGTTGCGGCGATGGGCGTGGAAAATGTCCGTGTCGTCGGGTTCAATGCGCTGTTGATGAAGTTCGCTGAGAAGCAAGGTGCCAGCGTGATCGTGCGCGGGCTGCGCGCCGTGGCCGATTTCGAATATGAATATCAGATG
>JBGSTI010000069.1:0-2657 GCA_041736605.1 Sphingomonadaceae bacterium | reverse complement strand
ACCGCGCCGAAAACCGGATGATCTTTGCGCGCGGCGCGATCCGGGCGGCGCAATGGCTTATCGGTCAACCCAAAGGCCGCTATGATATGAAGGGCGTGCTGGGGATTTAGGATGCGCCAGTGGCTGTTCCATAATCTCGATCCGCGCGGCTGGACAAGGCGCGGCATGTCACCGCTCAATGTCGCGCTGATCGTGCTGATTCTGGCCGCCGTGGCGCTGGCGATTTTGGAGACCGAGCCAGAGATTTTCCGTGGGCGTGAGGCGCTGTTCGCCCACCTTAACCTAGCCTTTGCCACCGTCTTTACCGCCGAATTTCTGGCGCGCCTCTATTGCTGTGTCGAGCGCGATGAGCCGGGAAGCAACCTTGCCAAGCGTCTACATTTCTTTGCCTCGCCTTGGGTGTGGATTGATATCATCGTCATCCTCGCCACGCTGTCGCCCTATCTGGGTGGCAATTTGCTGATATTCCGGTTGCTGCGGATTTTGCGCATCGTGTCGCTCGCCAATCTGGGGCGCTTGTCAGGCGCGCTAGTGGAGTTGCGCGCGGCGCTGCATGCCCGGCGTTATGAGCTGTTCATCACCGTTGCGCTGGCGGGTATGCTGATCATTTTGGGGGCCACCGCACTCTATTGGGCCGAAGGGCATATTCAGCCCGATAAGTTTGGCAGCATCCCGCGCGCCCTATGGTGGTCGGTCGTCACGCTCACCACCATCGGCTATGGCGATGTTTCGCCCATCACCCCCTTGGGCAAGATCATTGCCGGGATGGTTGCCATCGCCGGTGTGGGCATGGTCGCGATGCCGACGGGTATCTTGGCCGCCGCCTTCAGCGAAGCGATGCAGCAGCGCACCGCGCGCGAACGGGACCGCTAATGGCCAAGGCCCCGGTGAAGCCCGCGCCCTTAAGCACGCCATCATCGCGCGCGATGGGGGCGGCGGCGATTTTCGAATTTTACACACGCCTTGCCGAGGCCAATCCTGCGCCGGAAACCGAGCTTGCCTATGGCAATGTTTATCAGCTGCTGGTCGCCGTCACCCTGTCTGCCCAATCCACCGATGTCGGCGTCAACAAGGCGACGAAGGCCTTGTTTGAAAAGGTCAAAACCCCGCAGGCCATGCTTGATCTGGGCGAAGCTGGCCTGAAAGAGCATATCAAGACCATCGGCCTGTTTAACGCCAAAGCAGCCAATGTCATTGCCATGGCCGAGATACTCGTGCGCGATTTCGGCGGCGACGTGCCCGCGAACCGCGATGCGCTCACCACTTTGCCCGGTGTTGGCCGCAAGACCGCCAATGTGGTGATGAATTGCGCATTCGGGGCGGAAACCTTTGCCGTCGATACGCATATTTTCCGCGTCGGCAATCGCACGGGCCTTGCCCCCGGCAAAAATGTGCTGGCGGTGGAAAAGCAGCTGGATCGCAAGACGCCAGCGCCGTTTCGCGTGGGCACGCATCACTGGCTGATCCTGCATGGCCGCTATATCTGCAAGGCGCGCACGCCCGAATGCTGGCGCTGCCCGGTGGCCGATCTGTGCAATTTCAAAAAGAAAACGCCCGCGCCCAAGAGCAAAGCCATTCAGCCAGCGTAAAGCTGATCTGAGTCACTCTGGTGCATAAATCAAGGAGGCCGATATGAACCTGCGTTCGATGATCCTGCCCGCCATTGCCCTGTCATCCGGCGCGGCCTTGGCCGTCGCTGCCAGCGCCCCTGTGGAAGCCGGCAAACCCAGGATAAGCAAAGTTCCCGAAGCCAAGCTGGCCGGAGAGCCGGTGGACTGCGTCACCACCCACAATATCCGCAACACCATCGTGCGCGATGATCGCACCATCGATTTCGAAATGCGTGGCGGCAAAGTCTATCGCAACACCCTGCCCAATAATTGCAGCCGTCTGGGCTTTGAACGCGCGTTCAGCTATCGCCCCACTGGCTCGCGCCTGTGCAGCGTCGATACCATCCGCGTGCTCGACACCACCGGCTTTGGCGTGCGCGAAGGCGTTGGCTGCGGCTTAGGTGAGTTCCAGCCGGTCGAGTTGGTGAAACCGGTTAAGGGCTGATCCTCCATTCTGCACCCCGGCGAAAGCCGGGGCCCAGTGGCGCACGCAGAACCGTACCCCGGTTTACACCGGGGTACGGTTTGGAACTACCCCGCCGCTTTAACAATCGCCGCCCAGGCGCCCTCGTCAATAACCGCAATCCCCAAAGCCGCCGCCTGTTTCAGCTTTGATCCCGCGCCCGGCCCGGCCACGACCAGATCGGTCTTGGCACTCACCGATCCCGCCGCTTTTGCCCCCAAAGCCTCAGCCTGCGCCTTGGCCTCATCGCGGCTCATCGTTTCCAGCTTGCCGGTAAACACCACGGTTTTGCCGCTGACCGATGAGGCGCGGGTTTCCACCAGATAGGGCGGCGGCGTTACTTCGCTCAGCAAATCATCCCACAAAGCCCGGTTGTGCGGTTCGTGAAAGAAATCGCCCAGTGCCTCGACCACGGCGGGGCCAATGCCGTCAATCGCGGTCAGCTCTGCCGCTGCAGCCGGGTCATCATGGCTGGCCGTCGCGATGTCGGCCAAAGCAGGCAGTGTCGCGAACCGCTTCATCAGATCGCGTGCGGTCACCGCACCGACATGGCGGATGCCAAGCCCGAATAACAGCCGCGCCGC
>JBGSTI010000058.1:0-6401 GCA_041736605.1 Sphingomonadaceae bacterium | reverse complement strand
GGATGGCGGATGGCGCGCGCGGGCACAACGCATCGCAGGCATCGAGCACGGGAAAGCCCGCCGTCTCAACCCCCGGCTCCTTGGCGATCCACGCACAAAGCCGTTCAAAGCGGCGCATCACCAGCGCATTGACGCGCATCTTGTTGCGATTGAACATTTCAAAACTGTGGCTGACCAATATCAAAGCCTGCCAATCCTGCGCGCGGGCAAAGCGGATCGCGGCCTGCATTTCGGCCAACGACAGCGCCGTAATCTGGCCATGGCGCTGGCCATCCCCCGCCGCAGCAATCGACGCAATCGGCACTTCGATAACGCCATGATGATGCAAGGGATGATGATCATTGGCGCTTAGCGATAGCGCACAGGCCGACCCGGCAATCCCCGGCGCGTGGCTGCTATCATAACGGATGCCAAGCCGCGCCAGCGCGCGCAGCGTATCATCATTCGCGCCATAATTGCCCGCGCGAAAGGCCATGGGCTGCGGCGCACCAGCCTTGACCAGAATGTCCGCGCCCAGCGCAAGCAAAGTCACCTGATCATCAAGGCTGAAATCCTTGATATTGCTGCCGGTCTTGTCGCCCAAGGGACTATCCGGCGCAAAGGCCAGCCATTCGGGATGCATATGCAATTGCACATCATGGCCGCGCGCGATGATCGGCTGAACCACCGCATCCACCGCCTCCTGCCCCCAGACCAGGGCTGGCATGGGATCGACAAAGAACACGCCGGTCAGCCCATGGCGGTTCAGCACGTCCATCTGATAGAATATGCCCGCTTCCTGATCATCGGTGCGGCAGGCAATGGTGCGGTCAAAATTGACCCGCCAATCGGTGCCAATCCCGCGCGCATACAGACCGGAAGAATATTCCGTATCAATGGTGATCAGCACGGGCAGCATGGGAAATGGTGTAGCGGCGAAGGTTTAAGATTTGCTGGAGGGGATGGATTAGAAAAAGAGATGATATTAACAGGCATTAATTTATTAAAACTTTCTAAAGTTTATCATTATTTTCAGATAAATAATGTAAATCTTAATGATTTCGAGAGCTAAATGATGAAAAATCAATTAAAACTTTTGATTCTAAATCAAGAGTTTTTCTTAAATTATTAGCCCTCTCTTCTGTTTCCACGTAAATCGTAAGATGGGAAATTTCCGATAACATAGATACGTCGTTTACTTCATTTTCAATTAGAAAAAGTGCTTGCAGCGCCGTCGAACCTACAAGAGGAGATAAATCTTTTACCCCTGTCCGATCCAAAGAAAGGGTACTAAGTGATTTTAAATCAGAAAGTGCTGAAATATCAGCAATTTTTGTATCGTCAATCCATAGAAGTGACAAGGATTTCAAATTTGAGATATATGCGATGTCCTCAACAGCCGTACCATCAAGCCACAAATTTCTTAAAGCAACCAGTCCACTTAGAACTGAAATTTCATTAATGTCTACACCACTTAATGATAAAGTTTCCAATGCATTAAGATCAGAAATAGGGTCAATATTTTTTAATTCTGTCGAAAAATCAAAATATAGCTCAGAAATCAAAGGAACCCAATGTGGAGGTGGTGATTGACCAGCGATAATCATGGCGCGAACCTGATCAAGATAATCTTCTGGAATTGGAGGCAGATCGATTAGAAGTTTTGGATCATAACCCAGAATTACGTCGGATAGAATGGTAGTTCTATCTCGCAGAGCACTTTCAATGCCAGTTTTGCGCAAATCGCTACCGGAAAAGTTGATACCCCGAACATCGACACCAGCCAACGGTAGACCGCGCAAATCAAGACCCTGAAAATCCTTGGCTGGGTCAAGCCCGCCAAGCCGGGCAAGCTTGGCAAAATTGCTGGCATCTGGGCTGGACAGCACTGCCGCCGCTGCTTTGAAGTCCAGTTCAAACGGACCAATTCGACCTTTTCCGGTCATTGTTGATCCTCTGCTTCGGGCAAATAAGGCACAACCGCAAATTCGCGTTCCGCCAAAGGCAATAGCGCACCATTGTCTCTGCGCATCAACGGCTTCAATGCGGCCAGCACGGCCACGCGTTCCTTTAGCATAAGCGAGGCATTTTGTGCCCGCTTGGTATAGGCCTTTTTATCGTCACTCAATCCTTGCTCAATCGTTTCATAGGCCTCTTGGGGTGGACGCCGGACGATAGGCTGATCCTTGGCCGTCAGCCGAAAATCGGTGATGCTCGCGAGGATATCGATCCGGCCCAGAACCGGTTTGCCCTCCTCACGGGCGGATAGACCGCATAACGGCGTAAGGGCATCATCACTGTTGACCGAAGACACAATCCATCCACGCAGATCCTTTGTCAGCACATATGGATGACCATTCGGGCCGCCAATTTTCCAGCTATCCTGCCCTGCTGGTTCGACTAGCGCGATTTGGTGCTGCACTTCGTCCAAATCTACTTCTACCTGACTTTTTTTGAAGTTGGCGTCACCCGATATTCGGGCCTTAAGTGCAGCTGCTATTCCGACACTGCCCTCCATGCCCAAACTTCGCCCTTTTTCTTTTTCCGATTTTGTCGTATTTTTTTCTTCAATACTTCCTGCTTGCAATATTTTGTTATATTTCTTGCCTGCAATAACAGATGCATTATCATAGAAAATCTTTAGCGTGGCTGCCGCCAAAGACATTTCAAAGGGTTGTCCAGCAATACTCACCTCCACGGCATGGAAACTCACGTCCACGCCAAGGTTGATGGCCGTCATCGACACGGATTGGGATTGTCCAATATCGATGCCAATCAGATCACGTGCTGAAAATGCCGGGTTTTTACATTCTGCATGAACAGGCTCAGAAAGCTCTAGGCTCTTTATCTGGGTCATTGAGACTTTCCTCTCGGCAAGTGAACATTTGGCAAATATACCCAATTCACCTTGCAAATATCAGTGCTTTTTTACGCTTGGCATAAACCGACACCCAGATTTCACCCTGACCCCATTGCTCCCCGATGAACGGCCCCGGCAAATTGATACATTTTGCGACAAATTGGCACGGCACCTGGCATATTTGCGCGACAAACGCCGTTTAGACGGGGTCTCATGAAGTCGCGGCTGGTCGTTGTATCTCCCCTCCCCCGCACTGGCCCGTCGCGGCTTCTTGATGTTTCAACCCAATCGGCAGATATCTGCCTGCAGGAGATAAAGCTCATGAAGAAATTTCTGTTCGCAGCCACTGCATTGTCGCTCGTTCTGGGCGCTGCCAGTGCGCAGGCCGCACCCGGTAGCCGTGGCGGCTGGGGCGGCAATCCCGATGCCAATCAGGATGGCACGCTGACACGCGCCGAAATGACCAGCGCGGCGGAAACTCGCTTTGCCAAGATGGACGTCAACAAAGACGGCAAGATCGACGCGGCTGACCGTGAAGCGCGCAAGGCTGAACGCTTTTCGAAGCTCGACCGCGATGGCAATGGCGAAGTGAGCCAGGCCGAAATGGACGCGATGAAAGCCGAACGCATGGCGATGCGCGAGAGCCGTAAGGCCGAACGCTTTGCGATGATGGACACCGACAAAAGCGGCGGTCTGTCTGCCGATGAAATGGCCAAGGGTCGCGAAGGTCGCGGCAAATGGCGTGGTGAACGCGGTGAGCGCGGCGAACATGCCGAAGGCGGCCATCACGGCAAGCGCGATCATCATGGCGGGATGCGCCGCGGCGGCAAGGGTCGCGGCATGATGGGCAAGGCCATCGATACCGACGCCAATGGCAGCATCAGCAAGGCGGAATTCCTGGCCGTCGCTACCAAGCGTTTCGACGCGCAGGATAGCAACAAGGATGGCAAGGTAACGCCGGAAGAACGCAAGGCCTTTCGCGATGCCCGTCGCGGCGCGGTAAAGGGTGGTTGAATGAGTTTAATATCGTCACCCTGAACTTGGTTCAGGGTCCATCCCGCCTTATGGTTCAGGTTTAGCGAGTGCCTAGTTGGGCACGATTTGAAACCTGAACTATGAGGCGGGACAGGTTGCCTGATGGATGCTGAAACAAGTTCAGCATGACGAAATTCTAAAATTCTGATCCCCACCCAAATAAACCGGGCCGGTGCAGTTTTCTGCCCGGCCCGTTTTGCCGCCATCACCCCAACTTTCCAAACCTCCGATATTCAGGCACAAGCGCCCCATGGCCGAACCCCGACAATCCGCCGCCGATCCTATCGAGCCGCAACTGCATTTGTTGCTGGTTGATGACGAGGCGTCGTTGCGTGAGCCGCTGGCCGAATATCTGATCCGTCAGGGCTTTCGCGTGACCGAGGCATCGCGCGCGGCAGAGGCGCGGTCGTTGCTGAAGACGCATCGGTTCGATCTGGTGCTGCTCGACATCATGATGCCCGGCGAAGATGGGTTGAGCCTTACGCGCCACCTGGCCGAAAAGGGCGACGTGCCAGTGATGCTGATCACGGCGAAGGGCGAGTCTACTGACCGGGTCGTCGGCCTGGAAATTGGCGCTGATGATTATGTCGTCAAACCCTTTGATCCGCGCGAGCTGGTGGCCCGCATCCGCACGGTGCTGCGCCGCGTAGGCCGATCGCAAGCGCGTCAGGTAGACGAGGAAACGCGCGGCTATCGCATTGATGGCTGGACTTTGGACACGCTGAAACGTCAGCTGACCGACCCGGCGGGCGTTGTCGTGCCCATATCCTCAGCCGAGTTCAAACTGTTGGTCGCCTTTGCCAGCCATCCGCAACAGGTGCTCAACCGCGATCAGTTGCTGGATATGGTGCACGGGCGCGAGGCGCATCTGTTTGACCGCTCCATCGACAATCAGATCAGCCGCCTGCGCCGCAAGATCGAGGCGGACAGCAAGGACGCGCGCCTGATCCAGACCGTGTGGGGCGGCGGTTATATGCTGGCCGCATCGGTGACTCGCCTTGCCGAAACCAACCCATGAAGCGGATTTTCAGCCGCCTGTGGCCCGGCAGCATGGCAGGGCAGATGCTGTTGCTGCTCGCCGCCGCCCTGTTTGTCGCGCAGGCCATCAACGGCGCGTTGCTGGTGCGTGGCCAGCGCGCGCAATCGGTCAATGGCGTCGCTGTGGCAGCATCGATCCGCCTGATCGGTGGGCTGGAACGGCTGGAACGCGGTCGCCCGATCCTGAATGAACGCCAAAGGCTGCGTCTGGAACGCGGCGGTGTGTACGCCGATGATGATGACGACAAGGATGATGATCGGCGCGGGCGCGGTCGGGGTAGCCGCCGCGCGCCGATTGCGCTGATGGACCATAGTCCGATTGCTGCCGAGGCCCGGCGCGAGGCAGAAATCGAAGAGCGCATGGCCGACGTGCTATCGGCCTATGGCGTCGAATTTCAGACGGTTCATGCCGCTTATTTTCAGCGCGATCCCGCCGATTTGCGACGGCGGATGCTGCGGATACAGACCGATCCGGATTTAACCGTGGGCCGCGCCTATATTGACGAACAGCGCGTGATGATCGCGGCGATGCAGCGGCCTGATGACCAGTGGTTGGTCGTCCGCGTGCCGGGCCCACGCGGGCAAGAGCGGGTTATCGGCATCCTGTTGGGCCAGACACTGATTCTTTTCATCGTGCTGGTAGTGGCCGTGGCGTTCCTGCTGCGCCGGGTCACCCGCCCGCTGGCAGCGCTGACCCGCAATGTCGAGCAATTCGGCATGGGTGGCCCGGTAACGCCAATGCAACCCAGCGGACCCAGCGATATTGCCGGGCTGATCACCGCCTATAACGCCATGGAAGGACGGATCGCCTCGCTGCTGGACGAGAAAGACGTGATGCTGGGCGCGATTGGCCATGATTTGAAAACGCCGCTGGCCGCGCTGCGCGTGCGGATTGAATCGGTCGATGATGATGCGATGCGGGCGCGGATGGCGGCGGGGGTGGAAGAGATCAACCGCTCGCTGGACGACATTCTGGCGCTGGCCCGTGTTGGTCGCCCATCAGAGCCGGTGGAGCCGACCAACCTGACAGCTTTGGTCGAAACATTGGTCGAGGAATTTGAGGATCTGGGCGATCCGGTGACCATGGCCGATGCCCCGCGCCTCGTGGCATCTGTTCGGGCGATCTGGATCAAGCGGGCGCTGCGCAATCTGGTGACCAATGCCGTGCGCTATGGTGGCAGTGCGGCGATCACATTGTCGGCGACGCCGCAGGGCGTGCGCATCGAAGTGTGCGACGATGGCCCCGGCATTCCCGATGATCAGATCGAACGGCTGACCCGCCCATTTGAGCGGCTGGAGCAATCGCGCAATGTGGCGACGGGCGGCAGCGGCCTGGGCCTGACGCTGGCCCGCGCCATTGCCGAGCAACATCGCGGGGCGCTGGAATTGGGCAATCGGGTGGATGGTGACGGCAAGGTGATCGGGTTCTGCGCGGCGATTGTGGTGCCGGATTAGCCCATATGTACTCCGGCGCAGGCCGGAGTGGTGG
>JBGSTI010000046.1:0-2092 GCA_041736605.1 Sphingomonadaceae bacterium | reverse complement strand
CGGCTTGTGCCGCCGCTTCATTATCCAGCCGCCGGTCAAAACTGCCGCCGGCCATCACCGGATAATGCACCACCGCTGCCGGATCGATGCCCAAAGCCCGCGCTGCGCTGTCTCGCGCCGCTTGCGGCGATTGGCTGGCCATCCACAATTCCAGCCGCCCATCCTTGAATCGGGCGGTAGCGGCGGTGGTTTCGATGCTGCCATGCGGGGCAGCGGCAATCGAGTATTCCGCCGCCATCGCGGTCTTGCCCGCGTTTTCAAAGGGCGGCGCGATATCGCCCGCCTGTAGCAAGCGATAGCCATCGCCCTCGCCAAGCGCCTGATCGAGCGCGTTGGAGATCGTCAGGCTATCGGCCAGCTTGCCTGCGGGTTTGAAACGCGGCTTCATCGCCCGCAGCGCCTTTTCCGCCGCCCAGCCATTGCTGGCCAGCACCGCCAACCAACGCGGATGACGGATCACGTCGATCACGCCGGTGACTTTGCTCGCCGCCGCGCGGTTGAAACTGGCCAATTGGGTATCGCCCACCGGCCCCTGCGCAATCGCAGCAAACACCATATCGGGCAGGCGGATATCGGCGGCAAAGTTCAAACTGCCGTCAACCTTGGCGGGCAGGTCAAGCCGGGGAAAGCGGGTGCGCGCCGTGCCGTCTTCAGTTTCCAAACCATCGCTTGCCGGTTCGGCCAGCAAGAGCACCGGATCGGGCACAGCAAAGGTCGCAGCCTCATCCACCAGATCGGCAAAGCGCAAGGATTTGCCGTCCATCCGCACCAGACCGTCGCGTACCTCTAGCGCCTCCCATGCCACCTGCCAGCGGGCGGCAGCGGCTTGTGCCATCAGGCACCGCGCGGCAGCGGCATTGCGACGCACGCCATCGACATAAGCGGCTAGGCTGGTGCCATCGGCGGTGACGGCAAAGCTGTGATCCTGCGCAAAGCGGGTGACCAATGGATCATCGGCCGTACTGCCTGCAACCAGCATCGCATTGCGCCACAGGCTGGCCCAGCGCGCGGCCAGCACCGGATTGGCAAAGGCCGGGCTGGCGGGTACCAGCTCCAGCGCCATTTGCCGCCAGTCTGCCCCCAGTTCCTGCGCGGCGATCTGCGCCAGCAAAGTCGAAATGCCCTGCCCCATTTCGCAGGCAGGCATGGCCAGCGTGACAATCCCGTCCCGCCCGATTTTCAGCCACGCGCCAAAGCCCTGTTGCTGATCATTGGGCGGAATCACTGCGCCATAATCGCGCGGCAAAAACTGATAGGCGACCAGCAACCCACCGCCCAAAGCCGCGCCGGTCAACAGCGCACGGCGGCTGATGCTGGGCAGTTTCAGGCCAGAGGTTTCGCCGTCGCCCATGCCGCGCAATCAGCCCTTGGCGTCCAGCCAGGCAATGACCTTGGCCGCGATGGCGGTGAACGGTGCCGCTTCATCGGGCGTCCCAGCAGCGGGCGGCATCCCGGCATCGCTGGCCTTGCGAATATCCATGTCCAGCGGCACCCGGCCCAGAAAATCATGGCCCATATGGCCCGCTGCTGCTTCGGCCCCGCCGACGCCAAACGGATCGCTGATCTCGCCGCAATGCGGGCAGGCATAGCCCGCCATATTTTCGACCATGCCAATCACCGGCACTCCGCCCTGATCAAACAGGCTGATTGCGCGCATCGCATCCATCAGCGCCAGATCCTGCGGTGTCGAGACGATCACCGCGCCCACCGGCTTGTGCTTGGACAGCATGGTCAATTGCACATCGCCGGTGCCGGGCGGCAGATCGATGATGATATCCTGCACATCGCCCCATTCGGCGTCGATCAATTGGCCCAAGGCATTGCCCGCCATCGGCCCGCGCCACGCAATCGCCTGGCCCGGCTCCACCAGCATGCCCATCGACAGCAAAGACACGCCAAAGGGCGACATGACCGGGATCATCTTGGATTCGCGCGCTTCGGGGCGTGTGCCTTCACAGCCCAGCAGGCGCGGCTGTGATGGCCCATAAATATCGGCATCGACCAGGCCCACCTTGCGGCCCAGCCGCGCCATCGCGATGGCCAGATTGGCCGATACGGTCGATTTGCCGACGCCGCCTTTGCCGCTGCCCAC
>JBGSTI010000023.1:0-8663 GCA_041736605.1 Sphingomonadaceae bacterium | reverse complement strand
CAGCAGATCATCATATAGGCCGCGCGCCGGTTCTTGGCCCGCACAGACAATTACCGTATCCACGGCCAAGCATTGCGGCTGGCCGTCCAGCATTATGTGCAAGCCATCATCATCGATCCGGTCATAGTCCACCCCGGCCAGCATCTGCACGCCGCGCCGTTGCAGGGTGATGCGATGCGTCCAGCCGGTGGTGCGGCCCAGCCCCTTGCCCACCGCGCTGGCCTTGCGCTGAAGCAGCCAGACTTGCCGTCCGTTGGATGCAACCACTGGCTCTACTCCGGTCACGCCGCCGCGCGGATGGTTGGCAAAATCAATCCCCCATTCGCGCGCAAACACCTCGATATCGCAGGATGCCGACACGCCTTCATGGGTGATCAGTTCGGCCACATCAAAACCGATGCCGCCTGCGCCCATGATCGCAACCTTTTGCCCCACCGGCGCCCGGCCAGTGATGACATCGATATAGCTGACCACCTTGGCATGATCGATCCCCGGCATGGCAGGGGTGCGCGGGGTGATGCCAGTGGCGACAATGATGGCCTCAAAGCCGCCTGTATTAAGGTCTGCTGCGTTCACCCGCGTGCCCAGTTTCAGATCGACATTATGCACGTCGATCATCCGCCCGAAATAGCGCAAGGTCTCGTCAAACTCTTCCTTGCCGGGAATTTTGCGCGCCAGATTGAACTGACCGCCAATCGCATCGGCGGCGTCAAACAAGGTCACCTGATGCCCGCGCTGCGCCGCGATGGTGGCAAAGGCAAGGCCCGCTGGCCCTGCGCCAACCACCGCGAGGCGCTATGCCGTTTCAGCAGGGCTGATCTCGATCTCGGTCTCGCGGCAGGCGCGGGCATTGACCAGACAGGATACCAATTGGCCGGTGAAAGTATGGTCCAGACAGGCCTGATTACACGCGATGCACGTATTGATTTCATCCTCGCGGCCCTGATCCGCCTTGTTGACCAGATCAGGATCGGCCAGCATCGGCCGCGCCATTGACACCAGATCGGCATCGCCGCGCGCCAGCACCTCTTCGGCCACATGCGGCATGTTGATGCGATTGCTGGTGATCAGCGGGATCGATAGTTCGCGGCGCAAACGGCCCGTCACACCGGCAAAGGCGGCGCGCGGCACCATCGTGGCGATGGTCGGCACCTGGCTTTCATGCCAGCAGAAATGCGTGCTGATCACATCGACGCCTTCGGCCTCCAGCGCCTTGGCCAGGCTGACAATCTCGTCCCATGCCAAACCGCCCTCCAGCATATCCATCGCCGATATGCGAAAGATCAGGACGCGGTCTGGCCCCAAGGCTGCGCGCACCCGCCGCGCCACCGCGATGGCAAAGCGCATGCGGTTTTCCCAGCATCCGCCCCATTGATCGGTCCGCTGGTTGGTTTTTTCGACCAGAAATGTCGAAATCAGATAGCCAGCAGAGCCAATCAGTTCGACCCCGTCATAGCCCGCCTCGCGCGCCAGCGCGGCGCAATTGGCAAAGGCGGCGATCTGTTCCTCAATCCCCGCTTCGTCCAGTTCTACCGGCGCATGGCGGGCGATGCGTGAGCGCACCGGCGATGGCCCCACTGGCGCATCGACATTGGCCAGCGGCCCCGAATGCAATATCTGCATGCAGATTTTGACGTCTGGATCAGCCGCGTGGACGGCATCGGTAACGGCGCGGTGCATCGGCACCTCATGCGGCTCGCTCAGCTTGGCACCTTTGCCGCCGCTGGGATGCGGGGTGATGCCGCCGGTGATGATCATCCCCACCCCGCCCTTGACTCGCTCAACAAAATAGGCGGACAGGCGCTCTGCTGCGTTGGGCACATCCTCAAGCCCCGAATGCATCGATCCCATGATGATCCGGTTTTTCAACCGGTGTTGCCCGATCTGAAGCGGCGCGAAAATATGCGGATAGCGGGGATGCGGCATGGATAAGAAAGCTTTCAATCAGGGCTATAATCGGGCGCGCGCTTTTCCAGAATGGCGCGCATCCCTTCGGCAAAATTGGGGCTGGCCGCCGTCATCAACTGATTGCGGTTTTCAATGGCCATCGCCGCCTCCAAGCTGGGCGCATCGATGGCGAGGTTCAGCCCCTCTTTGGTCATGCGCAGGCCCATGGGCGATGCCGCCAGCAGATCATCGATATAGGGTTGCGCTGCGGCTTCCAGTTGATCATCGGGCACCACTTCACTGACCAGTCCGGTCGCCAAAGCGCGCGGGGCATGGATGAACCGCCCGGTCAGCATCAGTTCCGATGCCACCGAACCACCGACCAGCCGGGGCAGAAAATAGCTGACCCCCATGTCGCACGATGACAGGCCCAGTTTGATGAAAGCGGCGTTCATCCGCGCGCTTTCCCCCGCGATGCGAATGTCCGATGCCAGCGCAAAGGCAAAGCCGCCGCCACAGGCTGGCCCATGGACCAACGCCACGATTGGCTGGGGGCAGCGGCGCATCTTAATATAAACATCGGCCAGATAGCCCTGAAAACCAAAGCCGCCGCCAAAGGGTATCGCCGCAGGGTCGCTGGTCTGGCGATCCTTGATATCCAGCCCGGCGCAAAACGCCTTGCCTGCGCCGCGTATCACCACCACGCGCACGCTGCGATCATGATATAGAGCGCCAAAATAGGCGTTCAGCTCGCCAACCATTTCCAGCGACAGCGCATTCAACGCATCGGGCCGGTTGAGCGTCAGCCAGTCCGCCGCCCCGCGTTTTTCGACATGAATCGTGCGATAGGCCTCAGCCATCATATCCCCCCATCATTGGCGCGGCGCCTATTGCCCGGTCAGATTGGGGGCGCGCTTTTCGAGGAACGCGGCAATCGCCTCTTGATGATCCTGTGTGTGATGCGCCAGCGCCTGATAGGCGGCGGACATTTCCAGCAGCGGGGCCAGTTTCATATCCTGCCCATCGCGCAGCAAGCGTTTGGCCATGCGCGTCGCGTGGCCGGGATTGGCGGCAATCTGCTGCGCAATTTCCAGCGCGCGGGGCAGCACCTGATCGGGTGCGACGACCTCGGCGACCAGCCCATATTCCAGTGCCTTGGCCGCATCGATGGTTTCGCCGGTCAGGGTCATCAGGCTGGCCCGCGCCATGCCGATCACGCGCGGCAACAGCCACGCGCCGCCATCGCCGGGGACGATGCCTAACTTCACAAAGCTTTCGGCAAATAACGCCTTGTCAGACGCCACACGCACATCGCACATGCACGCCAGATCCAGCCCTGCGCCAATCGCCGGGCCATTGACCGCCGCGACGACGGGCACTTCCAGTTCATACAACGCCGTCGGGATCATCTGAATGCCAGTGCGATAGCGGTTGCGGATTTCAAATGGCGATCCGGCAAACATGCCATCCTTGTCGCGCATATGTTTGACGTTGCCGCCCGCGCAAAAGGCCTTGCCCGCGCCGGTCAGCACCACCGCCCGCACACTGGTATCGCGGGTCATGTCAGCGCAGAAATCGGCAATATCCTGACTGTGCGAAACCTCAGAAATCGCATTGCGATCATCGGGGCGGTTCAGCGTGGCGATCACCACCGGGCCATCGCGTTCGATCAGCAGAAAAGGGGCCTCAGCCATTAAAAATCCTCTCATGTCACCTATTTGCCCCTGTCGTGCCATGCCCATTTTTTTTTGCAAGCAAATGCGCGAAGCCATCACGGCGCAGAGCGGGGCATGGTGGCTTCAATCATTGCAAAAGGCGCCCATACGGCTGGATGGGCAAAGGATAATCCAGCATCATCGCGACTGGTATTTGCGGCCAGTTCGATCATGGCGCGCCGCAGGGCATCAGCCGGGCTGATGGCCGGATCATCCATCAATTGCCGCGCGAGGCTGACCGATACGCGCGGCCCTGCATCATCGCGCACCACGAAATGCGTCACCATCAGGGAATCGGCCCCTGCAAACAAAAAGGCACGGGCCAGCCCGCTCAGCCCGTCGGCACCGGCTGCACCCCCTGCCGATGTGTTACAGGCAGACAGGATGACCAGACGCGCCGTCAATGTCATCGCCGCCACTTCGGACGCGGTGAGCAGCCCGTCATTCCGGGCTGGCACCGTCGCGCCATCGGGCATGACAGGCGGCGTGAAGGCCAGAGCAGGTTCCACCAGCATGCCGCCAAAATCCCCGGCAATCAGGCCATGCGTGGCCAGCAGGATGATAGTGCGGCGCGCCAGATCTCCCTGTTCATCCAGCGCATGAATGCGCCCCTCGGTGGCGGTCATTTGCATCAGCACATCGTCTGGGCGCGCGCCCATCACATCGGCAACAAGCCGCACTTCATGCGCTGAATATTCAAGCCGCGGCAATCCCTTGATCTGGCGCGCATTGATCCCGCTGCGCGTCACATAGGCGCTGGCCGCCATCAGGCTCTGTCCCGGCTGGAGGGCGTCGCGGTTCAAATCTTCGGGCATGGCGCGCGGCGGTTTGTCGGCTTGCCCGCCATAGGCGGGGTCACCAACGCCTAAAAAGCGCATCCGGCCTGTGACACGATTGTCTGCGACGGCGGTCGAACGCTTGATCTGCAAGCTGGCGACAGAGGGCAAAAGCACCAATGTCTTGTCCATGCCCAGCCAACGGGTCTGACGCAGATGTAATGGATCAACATCGCCCATCGGCCCGCCCGGTGGCGGTTGTGTAACCAAAGCGGCAAAGGCAAAACTGACCAGGCAGCCCTGTGGCACCAGCAACAGCCTTTTGGCCTTGGTCAGACGCGCGGCAATATCGGGATGGCCAAACAGCGCCTGATGGAAATTATAGGCCGCCGCGCGGTCATAGCGCCAATAGGAGTCCGGATCGGCACTCAGGTCTTCGGGGATGATGGTCAGGCCCGCAGGCTTGTTGCGATCTAACGTCTGTAAATGATCCATCAGGCCCTTGGCCGTGGCACAAATCTGGTGCGATTGCATAGGGATTGTCGCCCAATCCGCGCCGTCGCGCGTCACGACCATGATTTGGCCCAGCCCGCCTGCCGCACGCGGCCCGCGTCCCGCCGGGCTGATAATCACCAGCGCCTCGTCCGCTGCCAATAGTCCGTCATCGCCCTGCAAATCAGCCAATGGCACTGGCCTTGGCCGCAGCACATCGAACAAGGCAGGCAGGCGTTTGCCAAGGTCCGCCCCGCGCTGTTCCAGCAGCGTCTCTGCGGCATTGCGCCGGGCATAAAGCGCCAAGCGCGGTGCCTCATCGTCCAGCGCGGTTCCGCCCAATTTGCGGATATCCTCATCGATCTGCGCCAGATCGACCTGCGCGGCGCGCCACGCCGCAAACACATCACCCGCCCCCGCTCGCTCGGCAATCTGCCGCGCCGCATTGTCAGACAAAGCCGCCGACGCAGCGCTGGCATAGGCGGTTTGCAGGGCCGAGAAGACATCGGAGAGCAAGGGACTGCGCCAAGACGCTTTGTTGGGCGTCAAATCATCAGCCAGATGAATGAACATCTCGGAATAGAATTCCATATGCGATAAAAGCAGCGCCCGATAATCGCCGGGCGTTGTTTCTGGAAGCGCCGCGATTTGACTGGCTTGCCCCTGCAAAGTCGCCTTCGTAATCACGAAGGCCCGCTCTGGCTTGCCAACCGCCTCATAGGCGCGCGCCAGGTTCAGCCGATCATTGATCACATCAGGGTGATCATCCCCCAATTGCCCGGCACGCAGCGACACCGCCGCCAGATAAAGCGGTTCCGCCTCTTCAAACCGCTGGTTGGCATAGAGAAGATTGGCCAGTGATCGAACATAGCCAATATATTCCGGGCTTTTGTCGATACCGAATGTTTTGAACGTGGCGATCGCGTCGCGGTAAAGCATTTCTGCTTCATTGCGTCGGCCTGGCTGGTCCTTAAGCAGTGCCGCCAATTCCATATTGCGGCGCGCATTGCGTATCTGGATTGACCGTCCATTGCTTTCATCCGGCATTGCGGCAATCCGCTTTTTCAGCGCCTCCGCCTCGGCAAGGCCGTTTGAAGATTGCAGCAAGTTCGAAAGCACCCACATCGCTTGCCAATTGGCGGGATGATCTAGCCCGCGCCGTTCCTCTATCCGTGCCAAGGCTGTTCGGTAAAAGGCGATTCCGCGTGCGGTATCGGCATAAAATGCATTTTGCGCATAGTTGATCAGATTGTCGGTCAACGCTGCATCGGCATGGATCAGCGCCTTTTCATATTCATCCATGACACGCAATTGGACGGTTCGTGCCTCTTGCTGACGATACATACGCGATAGCAGCCCGGCATAAGCATTCAGCGCATCTGCACGTTCCAGTACGGACACATCCGGAGCCGCCTCCATCAATTGCAGCATCGCGCGAAACGCGCTGTCCGCTTCGTTCAATTGACCCGCATTCATATAGGCCGCCGCCAGACCACGCTTGGCGCGGCGATAGGGCTCGCCACCCGCGCCATCCAATTGTGCTCTAAGATCGACAATTTCGCGCGCGACAGGAACCGAAGCCGTCGTTGCATTGGACAAAGCCAAATGGCTGCTTAGCCCGACAAGCGTATCCAGCAGAAACCGGTCCATGCGCGGGCGATGTTTGCGGGCAATGGCAATCGCCCGCTCGGCCAGCTTGATGCCTTCGCTATAACGAGACTGGCTAAGATATACGCGCTGCAATTCAAACAGCACCCGGGCTGTGACGGGATGGTCTGGCCCCCATGTCGCTTCGGCCAGTGCCAGCATTTCTTCGCGCAAGGGTGCGCTTTGATCATAGCGCGCCGTGCGGCGATCAAAGCCAAAGGCTTGGCCTTCAAGCTCCAGAAAGCGCGCCTGTTCCTCTGGCGTCATTTGGCGGATGCGGGCAGGTCCATCGCCCGGCTCTGCCTGCGCCGCCAAGGGCGTCAGCGGCGCGCACGCCATTATCAGCAACAGGATAAGCAGCCGGACCATGGGCCAAAGACTGGCAAACATTCCGTGCCGACGCAATGCTGCCCGCGCTTTTGCCGCGTGTTGGTAAACCGTCCTTAAGCCTATCGCGCTATGGAAACGGCATGCACGCTTTGCCCAAAACCGCCGTGATCGGTGTCGACAGCCCGATCGGCCTCACCGTCCTGCGCGAGCTGGGGGGAAATGGCGTGCCGTTGGTCGCCATGGGGCGCAAACCTCGCGCGCTGGGTAGCTATTCGCGGCATGCCCGCGATTATCACATCATTCCCAAGGGCCCGATAGCCGACTGGCTGCCCGGCTTTGTCGCGCGCCATGACATCAAAGTGGTGATGGCGATATCCGAGGGCGATCTGGTGCAATTGGCGGCCCTGAAGCACAGCATCCCCGGTTGCACGTTGCTGGTGCCCGATGCTGATAAGCTGGCGCTGATCCTCGACAAGGGCCGCACATTGGAGGCGGCGCGCGCGGTGGGCCTTGATACGCCATCCAGCTGGCAGCCACGCGCGGGGGATGATCTGGACGCGCTGGCTGCTAATCTCGCCTATCCGGTGGCGATCAAATGGAGCGATCCGCCCGCGATTACGCCGTTGCTTGGGCTTCATGGTCTGGATTTTGAAAAGATCGAATATGCCGCCAATGCTGCGCAAATGCTGGCCATATTGCACCGTTATGATGCGCTGGGCCAATGGCCCTTGGTGCAGACCTATTGCCCCGGTTATGGCTTTGCGCAAATCCTGAATATCCATCATGGCTACGCCACTTTACGATTTCAGCATCAGCGGCTGCGCGAATGGCCGCCAACGGGCGGCGTA
This sequence comes from Sphingomonadaceae bacterium, assembly GCA_041736605.1. Classification (GTDB taxonomy): domain Bacteria; phylum Pseudomonadota; class Alphaproteobacteria; order Sphingomonadales; family Sphingomonadaceae; genus JBGSTI01. The sequence continues at coordinate 968 of JBGSTI010000023.1, read as the reverse complement.
TCGACTTTCTGCACCGGCATCAGCCTGGACCAGCATCAGGCACAGATGGCGCAGTCTGAGGCGCTGCTGGCGCATATTGGCTGGCAAGGCCCGGCGATGGTCGAATATCGGCATGATCCGGCCACCGGCACCTATTGGCTGATGGAAATCAATGGCCGCTTTTGGGGCAGCATGCCGCTTGCTTATCATTCAGGCGCAGCGTTCGCTTGGGAGGCGTATCGCACGGCAATATTGGGGCAGAGCGAACCCGGTGGTGCGCCATCCGCCAATATCCGCGCGCGCTATACCATTGCCGATGTAAAGCATTTCGCCCGCGTGGTGTTTGCCAATTGCAATAGCCTGTCATGGACGCAACGTTTACGCTTTGGCGCGGTGTTCCTTGGCCAATTCCTTGATCGTCATGTGCATTATTATATCTGGTCGATCAAAGACCCCATGCCGTTTTTCGGCGACGTTCTGCACGGCATCAGGAAAGTTTTGCGGCTGGATAGGCTTTGATTAGACCGCCCACAGCATCGGCAATCCGAGTCAGGCATATCGGCATATAATCCGGGTCCAGCTTATACGGATCGTGCAGATGCGGGATCGGCGGGCTGGCATAGCTGCCCAGCAACGCGCGCGGATAGGCTGACAGCACCGGGTGCTGCGCCAGCTTGTCGAGTTGCCGCACCTCCATCACCAGCATCAGATCGCCCGGTTGTGCCACAAAATCGGTGACATTGGTGGTGATATGGGCCGACAGGTCAACGCCCAGCGCCCGCGCTGTATCGATGACCGGCGGATGCGCGCCCTTGCCGCTGCTGGTCGACAGGCCGAAAGAGGCCACGTTCATCCCCTGCGCCCGTGCCACCACATCGGCAAAGGCGCTGCGGCAGATATTGCCGTGGCACACGAATACCAGCCGCTGCACCTCGCCCGGCACTGGCTTCACCGCTGGGGACCATATGGGAACCGCTTCGACATAAGAC
>JBGSTI010000002.1:0-3581 GCA_041736605.1 Sphingomonadaceae bacterium | reverse complement strand
CGATGGCGTTGACGGCGCCGCCAATCGCCTGACCGCCAAACAGCAAAACGGCGGGGCCGCGTAACACCTCGATCCGCTCAACCGTTAGCGGCTCCAGCGCCACGGCGTGATCCGCCGATGTGTTCGACGCATCGATGCTACCAATGCCATCGGTGAGCACGCGAATCCGCTCGCCTTGAAAACCGCGCAGCACCGGACGGCTGGCACCGGGGGTGAACGACGTGGCCGACACGCCGGGCATCTTCAACAGAGTCTCGCCAATCTGGCCGCGCGTTTCAATCGCCAGATCATCGCCGGACAGTGCGCTGGTGCCCGCCAGAATGTTGAGGTCGCGTAAGTAAGGCGCGGTGACGACAATGCCATCATTGCGGTGGAAATCATCGCCGCTGTCCTGCGGCGGAATGCTGGGCTGGGGGGCGTCCTTTGCGAGGGCAGGCACCGCAGTGAGGGCGATGACAAGGAACGAAGCGGAGGAAAGGGCGCGGCCCATGGAGGTTTTGATCATTCCGCGCGGCTACATGCTATGTTATACTGTTACAACGTGCGTGCGATGAGGTGAGGCTATGCGGCGATGGGTTGATTATGCGGGGTTTCGCGCAGAGGCGCAGAGTTTCGCGGAGATCGCAGAGGAGGAGTTATCTTAACCCCTCTCGCTTGCGGGAGGGGCAGCGAGACTTGGCATCTTTGATGCCTAGTCGCAGCGGGGTGGGCCTCTTTTAGAACCTCCCCGAAACGGGGAGGGGGGCCACGAAGTGGTGGAGGGGCAGGTGCTTAGGTGCAACTGCCCAATCACCCCAAATCCCGCACCAGCCCCAAAACTCTCTCCGCCAAATCCGGGTGGCAAATCAGCAAATCGGGCAGATACGTATCCGCCTGATTATACGCCAGATCGCTGCCATCGATGCGCGAGACATGGAGGCCAGCGGCGAGGGCCACAGCGGCGGGGGCGCAATTGTCCCATTCATATTGGCCGCCGGTGTGGAGGTAAATGTCGGCCTCGCCGCGCAGCACCGCCATCGCCTTGGCTCCGGCAGAGCCCATCGGGATTAGGTCTGCATTCAAGGCCTTGGCCACGGCTAACGCCTCAGCAGCAGGGCGGCTACGGCTGACCAGCATCCGCAAGGGGCTGGCGGGCGGAGTCAACGCAATGGGGTTGCCGCTGGTCAGCACCAGATCGAGGCTGGGCAGCGCCACCGCACCCACAGCGGGCGCGCCATCAATAGCAAGCGCCACATGCACCGCCCAATCGCTACGCCCCTCGCTATATTCGCGGGTGCCGTCCAGCGGATCGATGATCCACACGCGCTTATGGTTCAGCCGCTCGTGATTGTCGGTTTCTTCTTCGTTGAGCACAGCATCATCGGGCCGCGCGGCGCGCAATTCGCGCATCAGCCATTGGCTGGCCGCTGCATCGCCCGCATCACCCAGTTCCTTGCCGGTCAGCCCGCTCGTTGTCTGCATGGCCCGCAAAATATCGCCCGCGCCCTGCGCCAGACGCTCGGCCAAGCGGACATCGCTTTCTTCGATCATATGACAAAGCTCCACGCACCCAGAACATGATCGACGATCATTTCGGCAGCCTGTTCGGGCGTGGTGCGGGTGGTGTCAATGCGCAGTTCGGGCTTTTCGGGCGCTTCATACGGGCTGTCGATGCCAGTGAAGTTTTTCAATTCCCCGGCGCGCGCCTTTTTATAAAGACCCTTCACATCGCGGCGCTCGGCCTCGGCCAAGGGTGTGTCAATGAAGATTTCCAGAAATTCGCCATCAGGTACCAGATCGCGCGCCAATTGCCGCTCGGCGCGGAAGGGCGAGATGAAGGCGGTGAGCACGATCAACCCGGCATCGGTCATCAACCGCGCGACTTCGCCGATGCGGCGGATATTCTCGATCCGGTCCGCCTGGGTAAAGCCCAAATCCTTGTTCAGGCCATGGCGGACATTGTCGCCATCGAGCAGGAAACTGTGCTTGCCCAGCGCGTGCAGCTTTTTCTCCACCAGATTGGCAATGGTCGATTTGCCAGAGCCGGACAGGCCGGTGAACCACAAAACCATCGGTTTCTGGTTCTTGATCGATGCGCGCGCTTCACGGGTGATATCCAGCGCCTGCCAATGCACATTTTGCGCGCGGCGCAGGCTGAAATGCAGCATGCCTGCGGCCACCGTGGCATTGGTGATCTTGTCGATCAGGATGAAGCCGCCCAGCGTGCGGTTATCGGCATAGGCTTCGAAAACCAGGGGCTTGTCGGTTGCGAGTTCAGCAACGCCAATCGCGTTCAAATCCAGCGTCTTGGCAGCCAGATGCTCCATATTGTTGACATTGACGATATATTTGGGCGGCTGAATGGTGGCAGAAACAGTCTGCGTGCCAAGTTTCAGCCAATAGGCACGGCCGGGGATCAGCGCCTCATCGGCCATCCATACCAAAGTGCTTTCAAACTGATCAGCGGCCTGGGGCGGGGTATCGGCATGGGCGATCACATCGCCGCGCGAGCAATCAATTTCATCGGCAAAGCACAAAGTGACCGATTGTCCCGCGATGGCCTGAGCCAGGTCGCCGCCCAAGGTAACGATACGGCTAATCGTGCTGGTCTTGCCGCTGGGCAGCACGCGAATGGTGTCGCCGGGGCGCACCACGCCGCTGGCAACCTGGCCTGAAAAGCCCCGGAAATCGAGATTGGGGCGATTGACCCATTGCACCGCCATGCGGAACGGCTTGGCCTGATCGGCATCGGCGGCGATTTCCACGCCCTCCAGATGCGGCATCAGTGCCGGGCCGCTGAACCATGGAGTGTTGGCCGACAAGGCCGTGATATTATCGCCCTTGAACCCCGAAATCGGAATGGCGGTAAAATCGCTGATGCCGATGGATGCGGCAAAGGCGCGATAATCGGCGACGATATCGTCAAACACCGTCTGGCTATACTCCACCAGATCCATCTTGTTCACCGCCAGCACGATGTGGCGAATGCCCACCAGATGCGCCAGATAGCTGTGGCGGCGGGTTTGCGTCAGCACGCCCTTGCGCGCATCGATCAGGATCACGGCCAGATCGGCAGTAGACGCGCCCGTCACCATGTTGCGCGTATATTGTTCATGCCCCGGCGTATCGGCGACGATGAACTTGCGCTTTTCGGTGGTGAAAAAGCGATAGGCAACATCGATGGTGATGCCCTGTTCACGCTCTGCGGCCAAGCCATCGACCAGCAGGGCAAAGTCGATTTCCTGCCCCTGCGTGCCGACGCGCTTGCTATCGGCTTGCAAGGCCTCCAGCTGGTCTTCAAAGATCATCTTGCTGTCATATAGCAGCCGTCCGATTAGCGTCGATTTGCCGTCATCCACCGATCCGCAGGTGATGAACCGCAGCAACGACTTGTGCTGATGCGCATCCAGATAGGCGTCGATATCCTCGGCGATCAGGGCGTCGGTCTGATAAATTGGCGCTATGTCCAAGGAATTTGGCATCAGAAATAGCCCTCCTGCTTTTTCTTCTCCATGCTGGCATCGCCGCCATCCTTGTCGATCAAGCGGCCCTGGCGTTCAGACGTGGTGGTCAGCAGCATTTCCTGAATGACTTGCGGCAGG
>JBGSTI010000480.1:0-2175 GCA_041736605.1 Sphingomonadaceae bacterium | reverse complement strand
GAATATCACCACCAGCGGGCTTGATCTGCTCAGCCTGCCGCATAACACGCTGCTGACTTTCCCTTCGGGCGCGGTGGTGCGAGTCACCGGGCTGCGCAATCCCTGCCGGTTCATAAACGCGCTGGGCGAGGGCTTGATGCAGAAAATGATCGAAAAGCGCGGAGATGGCAGCGTGCTGTTGAAATGCGGTGTGATGGGCGTGGTCGAAACCGGTGGCATCATTCAGCCGGGTGAAGGGATCACGGTCACGCTTCCCGATGGTCCGCATCAGGTGCTGGCGGCGGTATGATGGGGCGTGCAACTCTAGCATTGGCGGCGGTCGCCCTGCTCTCGGCGTGCGACAGACCCAGCCCAGTCAGCGATGGCGCAGAGGCCGATCTGGATGCTATCAACGCGGTAAAGCCGCCGGTGCAGCCGGTAAAGCTGGCCCCTTTGGGCGCGCCAGACATGGAAACGCATGAACTTTACAATCCGGCCTGCACCTTTGCCGAACAAGGCAGCATGGCGGCCTTGTTCCTGGGCTTTGCCGATAAGGGCGCGATCAAAACGGGGAACAAGGTGCGCATATTGGCCGCCGATGCCGGATCAGCCAAGATCGAGGGCGGCCTGCGCAGCCGATTTGTGGGCAAGCGTTATGTGCTGATGCTGAGTGTCAAGACACTGGAAATCCGTGATCCGCAGGGCAGGGTGCTACAACGGATCGAAGGGGTTTTACGGTGCAACTAATCTAAGCCCCTCCCTTCTAAGGGAGGGGTTGGGGTGGGTGCTTGCTTGCGTAAAGGCTCAAAACCTAAATTTACCCACCCCGCTGCGACTAACGAACAAGTTCGTAAGTCTCGCTGCCCCTCCCTTTGAAGGGAGGGGTTGGGTTCCAAGGCGATCTTACTCCCCCACCACCGAAGGATCGCGCACGCCAATCAACCCATTGGCGATCATCGTCATCACCGGTTTGTCATGCTGATTGATCACCACCAGCTTGGTCTTGGTCAGGCCCAGTTCGGGGCGGTTTTTGGATCGGCGCTTTTCGGTCAAGGTCTGTTCGATGCGCAGCGTGTCGCCCGGAAATACCGGCGTTACCCAGCGCAATTCGTCCATGCCCGGCGATCCCAAGGACGCCTGTCGGTTATCCTGCATTTGCTTGACCAGCATCGCCATGGTCATCGCGCACGTGTGCCAGCCACTGGCAGACAAGCGCCCGAAATGGGTCTTGGCCGCTGCTTCATCGTCGAGGTGAAACGCCTGCGGATCATATTTCTTTGCGAATTCCAGCACTTCCTCGCGGGTCACATCATAATGGCCGAACGATTGCGTGCTGCCAACGACAAGGTCTTCATAATAGATCATCGCTACGGAATGCCGAGTATGGCGGTCTCTTGCAAGAGGTTATGATCAGCCTTGGCTTGCATTGCGCAATATGCCGCCCGCCATCTGGCGAAAGGCATCGATCATCGCGGTCACCAATTCGGCATCGTCCAGCGTGTCGCGGGCAGCGCGGTCCATCGCATCCACCCATTGGCGCGAAGTTTCGGCATCAATGGCAAAGCCCTTATGGGCAGACATCATGCACTTGCCGGGATTGACCTCAAACCAGTCTCGTGGGCCGCCGGTCCAGGCGTTGAGGAACCCGGCCAGCGACACGCGCATTGGCGCCAGATCGGGCGCATGCATGGCGCGCAGTTCGGCAAAGGCCGGATCTTGATCCATCAGATCGTAAAAGCGGTTGACCATCCGGGCAATCGGCTCTGCGCCGCCAATGCGGTGATAGGGGGTGTTGAGCCGGATGATGTCGGGGGCGTTGCTGTCAGTCATTCATAATCCTCCAACCTTGCGCCTAGCACATCACCCGGCCCCTGCGTTGATTCAGGTCAATGCCCCAAGCTTAGCCGTGCGAACACCGTGAAGCCGATAGGGGCCTTGCCATATTCGCTATCCAGCGCATCGGGTTTGAACCATGTCGCCACGCTACCGCCCAGCGTCAGGCGCAGGCTTTCATCGCCATTGAGCGGCACATGCCGGGCATAGCCTGCCTGCAATTTGCTCACCCGAAATGGCACTTCATGCAACGGGCTGTCATGATCGGGGAACAGTTCGTCATTGCGGACATTTTCAAACCGCCCGAACAGGCTGTTGCTATCATCCATGTCCCAATTGGCTTCGGCCAGCCAGGCGGTGAGC
>JBGSTI010000449.1:0-2505 GCA_041736605.1 Sphingomonadaceae bacterium | reverse complement strand
ATTCCCGTGCGCATCGAAGGCTATCCACCGCCGCCCGATCCGCGGCTGCGCGTGCTGAAAGTCACCCCCGATCCCGGCGTTATCGAAGTCAATGTGCAACCCGCTGCCAGCTGGGACGAAGCGGTAATGATTACCGAAACGCTCTATGATGCGGCGCGGGGCTGCGGGCTGACGGCGGACAAGTTCATGGTCGATGGCCGCCCGATTGGTACGGGCGGCGGTAATCATCTGGTGTTGGGCGGGCCAAGCCTGTCCGATTCGCCGTTCATCCGCCGCGCCGATCTGCTGAAGAGTTTCGTGCTGTACTGGCAGCGGCATCCATCGCTCAGCTATCTGTTCTCCGGCCTGTTCATTGGCCCGACCAGCCAAGCCCCGCGCATTGATGAAGCGCGGCATGACAGCCTGTATGAACTGGAAATCGCGCTGGCACAGGTGCCAGCCCCCGGCGAGGGTGAAGAGCCTGCGCCATGGCTGGTTGACCGGTTGTTCCGCAACTTGCTGGTCGATGTGACGGGCAACACCCACCGCACCGAAATCTGCATCGATAAGCTGTTTTCGCCCGACGGGCCGACGGGGCGACTGGGGCTGGTCGAGTTTCGCGGCTTTGAAATGCCGCCCGAACCGCGCATGGCGCTGGCCCAGCAATTGCTGCTGCGCGCGATGACCGCCTGGTTTTGGCGCACCCCGCAGCAGGGCGGTTTGGTGCGATGGGGCACCAGCCTGCATGATAAATTCCTGCTGCCCCACGCGGTATGGGATGATTTCCTTTCGGTGCTCGATGATTTGCGCGGCGCGGGCTATGATTTCGATCCGGCTTGGTTTGAGGCACAGCGCCAGTTCCGCTTCCCCGTGCATGGCAGCGTGACCGGCGGCGGCGTCGCGCTGGAAATCAGCCATGCGCTGGAACCGTGGAATGTGCTGGGCGAAACCGGCGCGATTGGCGGCACGGTGCGCTATGTCGACAGCTCGACCGAGCGATTGCAGGTGCGCGCCACCGGGCTGGTGCCGGGGCGGCATATCATCACCTGCAATGGCAGGCGTGTGCCGCTGACCGCCACGGGCGTTCCGGGCGAAGCCTATGGCGGCGTGCGTTACAAGGCATGGGCAACCGCCAATTGCCTGCACCCGGTGATGAAAGCGCATGCGCCGCTGACGTTCGACATATTGGATAGCTGGAACGGGCGGTCGCTGGGCGGCTGTGTCTATCATGTGGCGCATCCGGCCGGGCGGTCTTATGATGATGTTCCGGTCAACAGCTATGAGGCTGAATCGCGGCGCATGGCGCGGTTTCAGGATCATGGCCATTCGCCCGGTCCCATCGCGATGCCACCCGAAGAGCTGCCCGGAGAATTTCCGATGACGCTGGATTTGCGCCGACACGCACGAACAGGCTAGACGGGCACTATGGCCATAGCGACCCACCCTTCCACCGATCCGTTGCCGATAGGCGGCGCAGCGATGCTGAATGCCTATGCGCATGATGTGGCGCAGGGCGATCTGTTTGCCGATGCCGACCCGGCAGTGGCTGGCCAATGGACGCTGGCGGCGCGGCGGCTGGTGCGCCTGTCACAGGCCGCGCATGGCAATATTCAAGAGCAGCTGGCGCGCGAAATTCAGGAACTGGGCCTAACCTTTCGCCTGCTGGGTGATGAGGAAGAACGCAGCTGGCCGTTGACGCCGATGCCGCTGATCATCGGCGCGGCGGAATGGGATGCGATTGCGCAAGGGCTGGTGCAGCGCGCAGACCTGATCGAGACGGTGCTGGCCGATATCTATGGCCCGCAATCCTTGGTGGCGGGCGGGCATTTGCCAGCGGCTTTGGTCGCGGGCGCCCCGCATTTCGCGCCCCAAATGGTGGGGGTAACGCCGCCCGGCGGCCATTATCTGCATATCTATGCCGCCGATCTGGCGCGCGGCCCCAATGGCGAATGGCGGGTGCTGGCGGATCGCACCAGGCTGTCCACCGGCATTGGCCATGCGCTGGAAAATCGCATTGCCATTTCGCGGGCCACGGGCAGTCTGCTCACCGATATGCACACGCGTCGCCATGCGCAATTTTATGGTGATTTGCGCCAAGGGCTGGCGGCAGACAGCGCGCGCGATGATCCGCGCATTGCATTGCTGACGCCGGGGCCATTCAACCAAAGCTATCCCGAACAGGCGCAATTGGCGCGCTATCTGGGTCTGCCCTTGGTCGAGGGACGCGATCTGACGGTCAGCAATGGCCGCCTGTTTGTCCGCACTATCGCCGGGCCAAAACGGATTGATGCCTTGTGGCGCTGGATTGATACCGATCTGATTGATCCGATGATATTCAACGCCCATTCGCGGATCGGTGTGCCCGATTTGGCCCAGGCCTGGGGCGAGGGCGGCTTGCTGGTCGCCAATTGGCCGGGCGTGGGCGTGATTGAGGCGCGGGCTTTTTCTGCCTTCATGCCGCGCCTTGCCACCAAATTGCTGGGTGCGCCGCTGAAACTGCCCAATGTCGCGACATGGTGGTGCGGG
>JBGSTI010000421.1:0-5107 GCA_041736605.1 Sphingomonadaceae bacterium | reverse complement strand
CGGGTGCGGCATATCCATGCGCCCTGGCATCGGGCGATTGCCGATGAACTGTTGCGTCTACAAAGTCTGTTTGGCGCGGCGATGCTGATCGATCTGCATTCGATGCCCAGCCTTGAGGGGCGGGGCGGCCAAGAGGCGGCGCGAATCGTGATTGGCGACAGGTTCGGGCGCAGCGCCAGCGCCGATCTGGTCCATCATCTGCATGATGCGTTGAGCCGCGATGCCGGGGGCCAAGCTTGGCCGGTGACGCGCAACGCGCCTTATGCGGGTGGCTATACGCTGGATCGCCATGCGCATAGCGAATCGGGTCGCCACGCGGCGCAGATCGAAATTGACCGGGCGCTGTATCTGGATTCAGGTTGGCGAGAGCTTGGCGATGGTGTTGATGCCCTGATCGCGCATCTGGCCCGCGCGCTGCACGGCCTTGCCCAGATCGTGATGGATGAAGGCAGGGAACCAGTATTGCAGGCAGCGGAATGAACAGGCCGTAAAAAAACCACCCCGCGTGTTACCGCGAGGTGGCCAAGGTTCAGGGAGGAGGTGCGCCAAGGCGCACCAATCGACCCGGATCTATGAGGGGAGGCCCGGATCGACATTGTGGATATTATGTCACACCCACCAGCAATGCAAGGGTGTTGCGGCGAAATCGTCTTGACGGGGCGAGAAAAATTACTTCGCGGCCCTTTTCAGGGAGCGTTCACAATAAAGCCGTTGTTCCGCTGCTTGCTGCCATAAACAAAACGGGCCGCTGTTTTCACAACGACCCATTTGGATTGGCAATGTAATTCAATCACACGCCGTCATTGCGAGGAGCGAAGCGACGCGGCAATCCAGTTGTCAGCGCACCTAATACTGGATTGCCGCGCTTCGCTCGCAATGACGGTCGCGCGTATATTATTGCGGGGTGCTGACCTGCGGCATGCGGCCTTCGGCCACTTGCTGGGCAAACACGTCGCGCATCAGTTGCAGCGAGAACAGGTGCGCATAGATCAGCGGCAACAGGCCATTCTGGTTCCATTGGCGCAACACATCGCCGCGCATGTCACGCAGCTTTTCTTCGTTGACCATCTTGAAGCCGCGATAGACGAACGGCTGCTCAACGCCATTCTGCTGGATCGACACTTCGCCGTCCATCAGCAGGTCATGCTTTTTCAGCTCTTCGACGAACAGCTGGGTGCGCTGGCCAGCCTGTTCGAACTGTTCGCAGAATTGCAGAATCGTTTGCGTTGCCTGGGCGGGATTTTCGCCGTCAAACAGGCGGTCGCCATCTTCAAATTCGCCAACCGAACCCGATGTGGGGTCAAAGCACAAAGACAGCTGATCGCTATCGGGCGTCAGGCGCGCCAGCAGGAAGGGATAGCGGCGGATATAGGCGGGGACATAGACGGGGCCTTTCAGCTTGCCTTCATCGTCCATGAAGATGTTGACGCCTTCATTCAGGCCCATCAGCGCGATCGGCAGCGGATTATCGCCCACCGAAAACACAATGGGATAATGGCGCTGGGCCATCGGAAATTCTTCGACAGTCAGCGGCACGGCATGCTGGGTGGCCAGCCACTTGGCTTCGTTGAGCGGACGGGCGCTCCATGTCGCATGCTCGCGGCTGTTGAGCGGCACGAGGTCGTTGTAAAACAGCGGCAAATTGGCAGCTTGCGGCGCACTGGCCATAATCTATCTCCGGTCTATCTGGCCATAAGGCCGAGTTTTTGTTGGGCTGCGCAATAAGGGGGCGCGGGCCATAGCGCAAGAGGCCCGCAAATGTGGCGTGTATCAGACGGTTGATATCACCTTGCCGGGGTTCATGATGCCCAGCGGGTCCAGCGCTGCCTTGATGCCACGCATGGCGGCGATCCGCGCGGTGCTATCCAGCCGGGCCAGCTCGTCGCGCTTCATCTGGCCAATGCCATGCTCGGCCGAAATCGAGCCTGACCAGCCGACTACCAGATCATGGACATGGGCGCTGATCGCCTTGCCCTGTGCCTCGGGCCAGGTCACAGGGTCTGACCCCTTAGGCGCGATGACGTGGAAATGCACATTGCCATCGCCCATATGGCCAAAGGCGACAGCGCGCGTGCCGGAAAAACGCGCCTCGACATCGGGCACGGCAAAATCGATGAAATCGGCCATGCGTTCCACCGGCACCGAAATATCATGCTGCATCGCCGGGCCTTGCGCGCGTTCGGCGGCAGAGATCGAATCGCGCAACAGCCAGAAGGCATCGGATTGTGTTTCGTTGGCGGCCAGAGTCGCATCTTCGATCAGGCCCGCTTCCATCGCGTCAGCGAGCAGGGATTCGGCCAGATCATGCGGCGGCGATTGCGCATCGGAATCGCGGACCAGCTCAATCAGCACATGCCAGGCATGCGGCCCTGCCAGCGGTGCACGGGCATTGGCTTCATGCGCCAGCACATTGGCCAGGCAATGATCGGGCAAGATTTCGAAGCCCTCCAGCCGGGTGGCGGCGCGGCTTTCCAGAAACAGCAACAGGCGGCGCGCGGTGTGAATGTCGGCGACGCCAATCCAGGCCACACAGCGGTCGATCAATGCAGGCACCAGTTTCAGCGTGGCGGCGGTGACGATGCCCAAGCTGCCCTCGGCCCCGATCAGCAATTGTTTAAGGTCATAGCCGCGATTGTCTTTTTTCAGCACCGCCAGTTCATCGATGATCGATCCATCGGGCATCACCGCCTCAATCCCCAGCACCAATTGGCGCATATTGCCGTGACGCAGCACCTGTGTGCCCCCGGCATTGGTCGATACCAGTCCCCCTATGGTGGCCGATCCCTTGCCGCCCAATGTCAGCGGAAAGCGGCGGCCCTGCACCTCTGCGGCCTCATGCAGATTTTGTAGAACGACACCGGCATCGGCGACCACCAGACCAGCCTCTGCATTCAGGCGGCGGATGGCGTTCATCTGGCGCAGCGACAGCAAAACCGCGCGGCCTGATGCATCGGGGGTTGCGCCGCCGCACATGCCGCTATTGCCGCCTTGGGGCACAATGGGCACGCGGTGGCGGGCGCAGATTTGCACCAGCTTGGCCACATCGGCGGTGCTGCGTGGCGACACCATCGCCAAGGCCGCACCATGATAACGCCCACGCCAATCGGTGAGCCACGGGGTGACCAGATCAGGATCGCGGGTCAACGCCTGGCTTCCCAAAGCATCTGTCACCTCTGCCAGAAAGGCGGAATCGGCGTCATGGGGCGAGGTATAGGGCGACTGGGTCATGGCTGCGGTTTCTGGCGAAAACCGGCTATGGGTGCAAGCTTTGCGCAAAACCACTTTGCCATGCGCGCACGGCATCATTAATCTGCGGGTTAAGCGGGCGTTCAATTCCATGCGCTACAGCGGCCATAGGGGATATGCAGGTTACAAAAACCGGTTTTCAGGGAATTTGGCAGCAACATGACTTTTCTGGTGGCATTGATGATGGGGGGATTGGCTGCGCCAGTCGTTCCCGTGCCGCCTTTGGTCCCGGTTGCCGCGCCCATGATTACCAGTTCTGCCGCTGCCGACGCGGCCGAGGAATCGCCGTATCCTCATGATCCGATAGAGCCTGTCGATGTCCAGCTGGACCGCATTGCCGCGATGCCCGTTATGGCGCTGGATGCCCCCATGATGCAGGTTCGCTATGAACAGCGGATCATCGTGCGTATTCCGCGCCGGTCCGTAACCAGTCCGGTATCCAGCGCCGTACCCACATCACGCCGCGACCCCGCGGTGCTGCCGCGCAAATGGACCGAGCGCAAGGCGGGTAAATGCCTGTTGGTCAATCAGATCGCTGGGGTTCAGATTACCGCAGATAACCGTTTGCTGCTGTTTCTGCGCGATCGCCGGGTCATGCGGGCGGAGCTGGAAAAATCCTGTCAGGCCAGTTCCTTCTATTCGGGCTTTTATGTGGAACGCAGCAAGGACGGCAAATTGTGCGTGGACCGTGATATGCTCCACGCCCGGTCCGGCGCGAAATGCGAAATGGAGCGTTTGCGCGAAGTGGTGCCTGCGAATTGACAGCGAGGCGAAAGCCCGCACCAGAATCGCCTTTTAATTGACTTTTGACCGGTTTGCGGTGCATTAGGCATCGGCCCATGGGTGGTTTGTCCCATCGCCGGGAAGCGCGAGGCGCTTCTCCACTCTGTTTTTTCCGGAAATTTTATGAGTTTTGCCGATCTCGGCCTTTCCCCTGAACTGCTGAAAGCAGTTACCGACGCTGGTTATACCGAACCCACGCCTATCCAGGCCGCAGCGATTCCCTCTGTGTTGATGATGCGCGATATTATCGGCATCGCCCAGACGGGCACTGGCAAGACCGCCAGTTTCGTGCTGCCAATGATCGACATCCTGTCGCATGGCCGCGCCCGCGCGCGTATGCCGCGCAGCCTTATCCTTGAGCCGACGCGCGAACTCGCTGCGCAGGTGGCAGAGAATTTTGAAAAATATGGTGCCAATGGCAATCTGTCGATGGCGCTGCTGATTGGCGGCGTTCAGATGGGCGACCAGATCAAGGCGCTGGAAAAGGGCGTTGACGTTCTGATCGCCACACCGGGCCGGTTGATGGACCTGTTTGAACGTGGCAAGATCATGCTCAACGGGTGCAGCCTGTTGGTGATCGATGAAGCCGACCGGATGCTCGACATGGGCTTCATTCCCGATATCGAACATATCTGCACCAAATTGCCGCCGCAGCGCCAGACATTGCTGTTTTCCGCGACCATGCCGCCGCCGATCAAGAAACTGGCCGACAAATTCCTGTCGAACCCCAAATCAATCGAAGTGGCGCGTCCGGCATCGGCCAACACCAATATCGAACAGCGTCTGGTAAAGACCACCAGCCGTGGCAAGCGCGATTTGCTGCGCACATTGCTGCGTGCCGAAGATGTCGGCACCGCGATCATTTTCTGCAACCGCAAGACCACGGTGCGCGAATTGAACAAGAGCCTGTTGGCATCTGGCTTTCTGTCGGGTGAAATCCATGGCGACATGGATCAGGGATCGCGCATCGCCGAATTGCAGCGGTTCAAGGACGGGGTGGTCAATATCCTCGTTGCGTCCGACGTTGCGGCGCGCGGGTTGGACGTCAAGGGCGTCAGCCATGTGTTCAACTATGACG
>JBGSTI010000398.1:0-1955 GCA_041736605.1 Sphingomonadaceae bacterium | reverse complement strand
GTCGCAAGAAGCTGTCGGCCTGATCGACCAGCCTGATTCGGCGGCCGGGGCCAGCGTGTTGACGCTGGAGACTCTGTGTCGCCGATCTGACTTTTTATCCGCCAATAAAGGTGTCCGGGTCTCACGGCCCGGTTTTGTGCTGCTTGTCGCACAGGATTCCGCGCCCAGCACGGTTGGTGCGCGCATTGGCTTTACCGTTACGAAGAAAATCGGTGGCGCGGTGGTGCGCAATCGGCTGAAACGGCGGCTCCGCGCCTTGGCCCGCGAGATTTTGCCCGTTCATGGCATTGCCGGGGCCGATCATGTGCTGATTGGCCGCGATGATGGGCTCACCCAGAATTTCGAAACGCTGCGCAGCGATTTGCTGTTCGCTCTGAAACGCGTGAAGGATGGAAAGGCCGATTCGCGGCCCTTTCGCCCCCGCGTCAAAGGCAAACCGGGCCGCCCGCGCAGCCCCAAGACCCCGCCGCCGTGATGGAGCGGCTGAATAGCTGGCTGGCGCTACCCTTTATCGGCATTGCGCGACTGTGGCAGATCGGACCATCGCGCATCCTGCCACCCAGTTGCCGGTTCAGCCCGTCTTGTTCGCAATATGCGATCATCGCGCTGCGGCGGCACGGTGTGATTAAGGGTGGCTGGCTGACGCTGAAACGGCTAATGCGCTGCCAACCTTGGGGTGGCTGTGGTCATGATCCGGTCCCCTGATAGGCGTTCCTTTGGCCTTTGGCCGTTGGAACACACGAGACGCAATTGAGGATAAGCAGTGGAAAATCAGCGTAATATCATCGTCGCCATCATCATGGCGGGGCTGATTCTGGTGGGTTGGGATCTGGCCATGGGCTATTTCTATCCCGCTGCCGAGCAAAGTGCGACAGCGCCAAAAACCGCAGGCGGCAAGGCCGCACCCGCGGCACCCGGCGCGGATATTGCAGCCGATGCTGCCACTGATGGTCCGCGCACTTTGCCCGCCGCGCTGAAAGACAGCCCGCGTGTGGCGATCAAAGCCCCGCGCGTATCGGGTTCGATCAACCTGACCGGCGGCATGGTCGATGACCTGACACTGACCGATCATCGCCAGACTATCGACAAGTCCAGCCCGCCGGTGCGCCTGTTGTCGCCTGCTGGCACGGCGACCGAGCAATATGCGCAGTTCGGCTGGGTCGCGCCCAAGGGTGTCGACGTGCCCACCGCCAACACTGTGTGGACGCCGTCTGCCAATGAACTGGCCCCCGGCAAGCCGGTGACGCTGAACTGGACCAATGCGCAAGGCGTGGCCTTTGCCATCGAATATGCCATTGATGAAAATTACATGGTTACGGCCAAGCAAAGCGTCAGCAACCGTTCTGGTGCAGCGATCAATGGGGTTCAGCCCTTTGCGTTGATCCGCCGCACCGCCGCCAATGCCGATACCGATAGCTATAATGTGCAGGCAGGCCCGATGGGCGTGTTTGCCGATACGCTGGATTTCGGCACCAATTATGAAGACATCAGCGAAGCACCGGGCCGCAAGGTCGACAAGACCGGGCGCGTTGGCTGGATGGGCTTTACCGATCATTACTGGATGAGCGTGCTGATCCCCGATGCGAAAAAGGCGGCGGCTAGCGCCACCTTCCGCGAGGCGGGCAGCAATCTCTACCGGGCTGACCTCATCTATCCGCGCGTCAATATCGCGGATGGCAAGATGGCCAGCACCACAACCAAGCTGTTTGCAGGCGCCAAGGAAAGCAAGGTTCTGGATGCCTATGAAGACAGCGGCATTTCATTATTCGGCCGCTCGATTGACTGGGGCTGGTTCTGGTTTTTTGAACGCCCGATTTTCTATCTGCTCGACTGGCTGTTCAATCTCGTCAAGAATTTCGGTGTGGCGATCATCTGTCTGACGCTGATCATTCGCGGCCTGATGTTCCCGATTGCGCAAAAGCAATTTGCGTCCATGGCCGCCATGCGCGCGTTGC
>JBGSTI010000396.1:0-3579 GCA_041736605.1 Sphingomonadaceae bacterium | reverse complement strand
GCCATCGCCACCGGGGCGGTCTGGCAAGGCGTGGTGCTGTTCCTGTGCGGGCGGCGCTATGCGCAATGGACGCCGCAGAAATGAGCGCGAAACTGGCCCTGCCCTTGCTGGCGCTGATGTTGGCATCCTGCTCCACAGCCGCGCGGCCACTGGCCGATGCGCAAACCCGTGCGCAATCGATCAACGAAGATTTCGAAAGCGATCTGTGCATCGGTGGCGACTGCCGCTGGGCGATAGCACAGCAGATCAATGGCAGTGTTGATCGCAGCGCCGATCCGCTGCGCCCCGGCTATGCGCTGATCGCTGACGCTGGGCCGAAAGCGGGTGGCACCGTGGCCAAGGCCGATCTGGTGGCGCGCATCGATCCGGCGGGCGAGGGTTCGCGCGTCGCCGTGGCCTTTGACCTATTCCTGCCACAGGGCAGCCCCGCCAATTCGATCCAGTTGGTCGATCTGGAATGCGCCACCTGCGGCGAGGGCGGCAATCCGGGTGTGCGGCTCTATTTGCGCCACGGGCGGCTGCGCATTGATCGGTCAAAGATTGGCCATGAACATGCCTGGGTTAGTGATAACGGGCCGCAACTGGTGGCTGGCCAGTGGAACCGGGTGACATTCGATATGGCCATCGCCGCCGATAACCAAGGCAGCGCCACCGCGACTCTCAACGGCCAAAGCGCTGTATCGGGTCAGGGCGCAACGATCATGCCGCTTAACCGCCGCTACGTGGATCGCGTGCAAATTGGCATCACCGCCAATTCCAATGCCGTGCCCGCGCAATTGCTGTTCGACAATATCGCGATCCGCATCACCCCGCCCAAGGAGCGCCGATAATGGCCGATGCGCAAATCGTAACCTGGGACGCAATCTCGCCTGAACAAGGCGCGGCATGGGATGATCTGGCCGCCCATGCAGGCACGCCCAATGTGTTTTTCGAACGCTGGGCGGTGGAGCCGTGCCTGATCCTGCCCGAAGGTGGCGATTGCCGGTTTCTGGTGGTTTCAGATGGTGCGCAATGGCTGGGCCTGTTGCCGCTGCAAAGCCATGCGATGCGCGGCATCCATCTGGGCGCGCAGACATGGGACCAGCGTGTGCGCGCGCTAGGCGAGCCACTGATCCGCAAGGGCGCGGAAGAACGCTTCTGGCGCGCCGCCTTGGCCTGTCTGGATACCGACCAATCGGGCGTCATGCTGCGCCTTTCCACAATGCGCGGCGACAGCGCCGGTTTTGCCGCGCTGAATGCCGTGTTGGCCGAACAGGACCGTGCGCATCTGATCACCCGACAGTTTGAACGCGCGGCGCTCCACACCGGCCCAACTGCCGCTGACTATTGCGCCGCCCATATCCGCGCCAAGGTGTTGAAAGAACATCGGCGACTGCGCAACCGGTTGCGCGATCTGGGCGATTTTCAGGCCGAGCAACTGGCACCTGATGGCGATATTCACGGCTGGATCGACGATCTGTTTGCCCTCGAATTGTCAGGCTGGAAGGGCCGCGAAGGCGTTGCCGCCGCCGCTGATCCCGCCACCAATAGCAGCTTTCGCGATGTGCTGGCTCGCTCCCATGCGTTGGGTCGGCTGGACTTTCAGCGACTGGCGCTGAATGGCCGCGCGATCAGCATGCTGGCCACGCTGGAAAGCCCGCAAGGCACGGCGTTTCAGCTCAAAATCGCGTTTGACGAGGATTATGCCAGCTTCTCGCCCGGCGTCCTGCTTGAAATGGATTATCTCGCCGCAATGCTTGATGGCAAACGGTTGATTCTGGCCGATAGCTGTGCGCGCCCCGGCCATCCGATGATTGACCGCATCTGGGTAGACCGCCTGCCGATTGTCTCCATCGCCATTGCGCTCAAGGGCTGGCGCGGCCGTCTGGCGCTCGCCGGATTGGGCCTTGTCCAAAGCCGCAAAAACCCACCCCAAACCGAACCCGACGCCAGCAGAAAGGCTGCCTGAGCCCCATGAACATGTCCGCATCCCATCTGGGCCAGCCGATGATCGACCTTGGCCGCAACGCCGATTTCATTGCCGCCTATCCGAACCAGCCCTGTCTGGTGCTGCATGATTTGCAGCATCACCCGCTCTTCCAGCCCGCCGCGCTCGCCGATCTGGCAGACCGCCTGCCCGCCAGCCATATTGAACATGCTTTGGGCAAGGTGCCGGTCAATCAGGATCCCGCCAACACCCGCATCGCGCCCCTGTCCCCCGGCGAGGTCGTGCGCGGCATTGCCGATAATGGCTGCTGGATGGTGATGAAAAAGGTGGAGCATGATCCGGCTTATGCCGCGTTGCTCGATGAATGTCTGGGCGCTTTGGCCCCGATCATCGGCGCGCGCACCGGCGAACATCGCCGCGCCGAAGCGTTTATTTTCGTGTCTGCGCCCGACAGTGTGACGCCCTTTCACATGGACCCCGAGCATAATATCCTGCTGCAAATTGCGGGAGCCAAGACGATGCATGTCTATCCGCAGACCGATCTGTCTATCGTGCCGCAATTGGCGCACGAGGCCTTTCATCGCGGCGCGCATCGCAATCTGCCGCATCGCCCCGAATTTGATGCGCAGGCCCAAGCCTTTGTGCTGATCCCGGGCAAAGCGGTGCATGTGCCGGTAAAGGCCCCGCACTGGGTACATAATGGCCCGGTGCCATCGATATCATTCAGCATTACCTGGCGGTCGGATGCCAGCGACGCCGAAGCGCGGCTGCACCGGGTCAATCATCGGCTGCGCAAATTGGGACTGACCCCGGCGGCCGTTGGCGCGTCACCGGGCATGGATGCGGCGAAGGTAAGGTTGCATCGCAATGTGAAGAACGCGACGGGTGCAGTAAGGCGATTGCTGGGCAAGGAACGCGAACGCACGGCGTATTGACAGTTTTAAAACCCCTCCCTTCCAAGGGAGGGGCAGCGAGACTTACGGGCTTGCCCGTTAGTCGCAGCGGGGTGGGTAATGGCACGTTGCTCGTAACACAGCACCCACCCCAACCCCTCCCTTGGAAGGGAGGGGCTTTTCAGCCCTCACAGCCCCTGCCCCTTGGCCCAGTCCAAGAACAGCTCTGGCCACACCTCAACCGGCTTGCCCATCGCCTTGCGCAGGCCAAAGCCATGGCCGCCATGGGTGAACAGATGTGTTTCCACCGCCACCCCCCTGGCGCGCAGGGCGGCGCGGAGCAGCAGCGCGTTTTCCACGGGCACCACATCATCATCCTCGGCATGCAGGATGAAATGCGGCGGGGCGTTGGGTGGAATGTTCAGATGCGGGCTATAGGCCGCTTCGCGCGCCGCATCGGCATTCGCGCCGACCAGTTTTTCGCGGCTGCCGGGATGCGCTTCAGGGGCGCTCATCGATATCACCGGATAGATCGGTGCCGCGACAAAGGGCCTTGCGGATAGCGTATCGGCCTTGTCCACCGGCGCATAGACGCTTTGGCCAAATCGCGCCGCCAGATCAGCGCACGCATGGCCGCCCGCCGAAAATCCCATCGCTGCCACTCGTTCGGGATCAACGCCAAAATCGCCCGCGCGGTGGCGGATGAGGCGCATGGCGCGCTGCGTATCCTGCAACACCACGTCCGGCCCGGCGGCCCAG
>JBGSTI010000360.1:0-2478 GCA_041736605.1 Sphingomonadaceae bacterium | reverse complement strand
TGCGTTGGCGGTGAAATATGGCGCACCGGCGGATCTGCGGCTGATCGATGAAATCGCGCCGGTGGATTCGCCCTTCTGGTATTTCGGGCAATTATCCTGCGTGCGGCAAAGCCTGTGCAGCGATAGCTCCGATGGGCTGGTATTAACGGCGCGTCAGGCCAAGGCCGGCGAGGATCGCAGCGGCGCGATCCGCAATGCCGAACAGGCTTTGCTGGATGCCGGTTACTATATTCCGCTGGGCCAGCCTGTGCGCTGGTCTCTGGTGCGCGGCAATGTGCGTGGCTTTGAAATTAACGCCCGCGCGCGTCACCCCTTGCCGGAACTCGCCGTTCCCACCACATAGTGTCTGGCGCGCTGACGGGCTTAGCTGTTCCGCGCCACGGAGATGATGCAATTCATGGCAGGCAAACCGGGCTTTGGTGCTGATCGTTTTGGTGACGCTCTTGGCAAGGCGGGCTTTGATCAGGCGCGGCTGGATGAACTGACGCGCAATTTGCCGGGCATGGGCCGCGATCCGCATTCGGTGCGTGCGCGGCTGGAGGCGATGGAGCAATTGCTCGAACGCAGTTTTGTCATTCCCGGCATCAACCGGCCCATCGGCCTTGATGGCCTGCTGGGCCTGATCCCGGTGCTGGGCGATATCGTCACCACTGCGATGGGTGCATGGATGGTATGGGAAGCGCGCAATCTGGGGATGAGCAAATTTCAGATCACCCGCATGGCCGCCAATGTCGGCTTTGATACGCTGTTGGGCGCCGTCCCCTTGGTAGGCGATGTGGCCGACTTTTTCTGGCGATCCAACACCCGCAACTTGCGGATTATCCGCAAGCATCTGGATAAGCATCATCCGGCGACAAAGGTGATTGAGGGTTAGTTCGCTGGACCCCGGCTTTCGCCGGGGTACATCTGGGGCTGTGCCCCGGCTAACGCCGGGGTCCAGTCCAACGGTTCAGCGATTATCCATGCTTCGAGTCGCGCGTCGGCGTCAGCATGCCGGGCGCGACAAAGCCCAGATTGCCCAGCGCCATCGCCCGCTGCTTCAGCTCGCCTTTGATTTTGGCATATTCCGCCTCCATCTCCGCCGTCACTGATGCGCGCGAATCCTCCAGCGCCTCTTCGAACTGTGCCTGTGTCACCTTGCGGTCGGCAATGTCATCAACGCTGCCGCCATCCAAAAGTTCGCGCAGGGCGTTCAAACCCGCCCGCCGCGCCAGATCTTCCAGATCCGCGCCGCTATAGCGTTCGGCCTTGCGCGCGATGATGTCCAGATCGACATCCTCGGCCAGCGGCATTTTGGCGGTGTGGATGCCCAAAATGTGTCGCCGCCCGGCCTCATCGGGCACCGCGACATAGATCAGCTCGTCAAAGCGACCGGGGCGCAACAGCGCCGGATCGACCAGATTGGGCCGGTTGGTCGCGCCGATGACGATTACCGCGTTCATATCCTCCAGCCCGTCCATTTCGGCCAGCAGGGTATTGACCACCCGTTCTGTCACCTGCGGCTCGCCAGCCCCGCCCTTGCCGCGCGCGGGCACCAGGCTGTCGATTTCGTCGATAAAGATCACGCATGGGGCCACTTGGCGGGCGCGGGCAAAGAGCCGCGCGATCTGTTGTTCGCTCTCGCCATACCATTTGGACAGCAGATCGGATGATTTGGTGGCGATGAAATTCGCATCGGCCTCTTTCGCAACCGCCTTGGCCAGCAAGGTCTTGCCAGTGCCGGGTGGGCCATAGAGCAAAAAGCCCTTGGCCGGGCGGATGCCCAGCCGATGGAACGCCTCAGGATGCTTCAAGGGCAGTTCCACGCCTTCGCGCAGCCGCTGCCTCGCCTCATCAACCCCGCCAATATCATCCCAGCCAATATCGGGGGCCTGCACCATCACTTCGCGCATGGCAGAGGGCTGAACGCGCTTCAGCGCCTCGACAAAATCGTCGCGGGTGACGCACAGCGCATCCAGCACTTCGGCGGGAATTGTGCCTTCCTCCAGATTGATTTGCGGCATGATGCGGCGCACCGCCTCAATTGCCGCCTCGCGAGTCAGCGCCGCCAGATCAGCGCCGACAAAGCCATAGGTGCTGCGCGCCAGATCATCGAGGTCAACCTGTGGGTCCAGCGGCATGCCGCGCGTATGGATGCCCATGATCTCGCGCCGACCGCTCTGATCGGGCACGCCAACCACGATTTCGCGATCAAACCGGCCGGGACGGCGCAGGGCCTCGTCTATCGCATCGGGGCGGTTTGTGGCGGCAATGACCACCAGATTGGCGCGTGCCTCCAGCCCGTCCATCAGCGTCAGCAATTGCGCGACCAGCCGCTTTTCAGCCTCGCCCTGCACCTGGCCGCGTTTGGGCGCAATCGAGTCAATTTCGTCGATGAACAGGATCGAAGGCGCGGCCTTGGTGGCGGCCTCGAACACGTCGCGCAGCTTTTTCTCGCTCTCGCCATAGGCGCTGCCCATGATTTCCGGGCCATTGATC
>JBGSTI010000337.1:0-4227 GCA_041736605.1 Sphingomonadaceae bacterium | reverse complement strand
ACGCTTTTCGTCACGTTGGCTGCGATCCAGACCAGCCTGAATGCCGAAATCGCCCGCGTCGTGCCCGCAAAGGCCCCCGATCAGTTCGTGCTCGACATTCCGCTCGATCAAAAGGCGCGCTTTGCCAGCGTGGTGGACAAGGCGGCTCCGGGAGCAGAGTTGAACATTGTGCCCACTTTGCGCGGCACGATCACCGCCTATGGCAAGACCCGCGTTGCCGATCTGGACGAACCGCCCGAGGGCGCATGGTTCCTGCGCGGCGAACGCGGCGTCACCTATTCCGCCACGCTGCCGCCCGGCAGCGACCTGCTGGAAGGCGAATGGTGGGCCACCGATTATGCCGGTCCGCCGCTGGTCTCGCTGGACGCCGAAGCCGCTGAAATCCTAGAAATCGGCGTGGGCGACAGCATTACGGTGGCGGTGCTGGGCCGCGAATTTACCGCGCGCATCGCCTCGCTGCGCCGGGTGAACTGGGAAAGCATGGGCTTTAACTACATCATGGTGTTTTCGCCCAACACCTTTGCTGATGCACCGCACAATCTGGCCGCGACGATCCAGCTGCCCGAAAACGCCAATCCTTCGGCAGTCAGCCGCGCGGTATTGGCCGGGTTTCCCAATGCCTCCATCGTCGATGTTGGCGACGTGATCGGGCAGGCCAGCGCGATATTGGGCCAAATGTCGGTCGCGATCCTAATCGCGGCGTCTGTGGCCATTCTGGCGGGCATTGCCGTGCTGATCGGCGCAATTGCCGCATCCCGCCAGACGCGCAGCTATGATTCCGTCATCATGAAAACGCTGGGCGCAACGCGCGGGCAGATATTGGGGGCACAGGCACTGGAATATGGCCTGCTCGCTGCCGTGCTGGCCAGCCTGGCTTTGGCGCTGGGTTTGGGCGCTGCATGGTTTGTGGTGGTGCAGATATTCGAATTTGGCTGGGCCCCCGATTGGGCCGTGGTGCTGGCGACATTGGCCGGTGGTTCGGTCCTGACCCTTGGGCTGGGCCTGATTGGTTCGATCCCGGTTATGTCGGTGCGCCCGGCGCAGGCGCTGCGCGATTTGTGATGGAACCGCAGGCCGGGATAAGGGTTATGTCCCCATAACTATTGGGGAACATCATGACCGACATATTCTCGCGCCTTGAGGCCGATCATAACAAGCATCGCAAATTGCTGGCCGCCATTGCCGAAACGACCGGCGACAGCCAAGACCGCCGTCGCCTGTTCGAGGAATTTCGCGTCGAAGTGACCGCGCATGCCAATGCCGAGGAACAGGCGCTCTATGCTGAAATGCTGTCCATGCCCGAATTGCAGGACAAGGGCCGCCATTCGGTGGCCGAGCATAAGCAACTGGACGATCTGATTGCCGAGCTTGACGAGATGGATTTCGGTTCCACCGGCTGGCTCAACCGGTTCAAGACGCTGGCGCATGATTATGAGCATCATATCGACGAGGAAGAGGAAGAGATTTTCCCGCCCGCCAAAAAGGCGCTTGGACCCGCAAAGGCCAAGGCGCTGATGGCGGTGTTTGAACAGCGCAAGCCTGCGGAAATCGAAAAGGCGGAGTGATTGCGGTTAAGTTGGCCGTATCCCGACGAAAGTCGGGATCCAGCTGGCTAGAAAAACTGGGCCCCGGCTTACGCCGGGGTACAGCTTGGGATCAGGCCGTAGCAAACGCCTCCACTGGAAGCGCCATCATGGTCGCCGAACCTGCCTCAATCTTGCGACGCAGCGCGCCGCAATCGGGCAGGAAGCGTTCCATATAATAGTTCGCCGTGGTCAGCTTGGTTTCATAGAATGCCGTGTCCTGCGTACCACCATCCAGCACCTTCACCGCTGCCTGCGCCATGCGGAGCCACATCAGGCCCAGAATGACAATACCGGTGATGTGCATATAATGATGCGCGCCCGCGCCGATATTTTCCGGGTTGGCCATGCCGTTCTGCATGAACCACATTGTGGCCGCCTTCATTTCACCGGCTGACTTTTCCAGACGGCTCGCCATATCGGGAAGGCGCGGATCAGCCTTGGCATCGGCGCATTCCTGGTCGATGATCGCAAACAGCCTTTGAATAGCGCGGCCGCCATTTTGCGCCAGTTTGCGGCCCACCAAGTCCATGGCCTGCACGCCATTGGCGCCTTCATAGATCATGGCAATGCGCGCATCGCGCACATATTGTTCCATGCCCCATTCGGCGATGTAACCATGGCCGCCATAGACTTGCTGCATATTGGTGGCGATGTCATAGCCCTTGTCGGTGCCATAGCCCTTGATCACCGGAGTCAACAGGCTGATCAGATCATCAGCTTCCTGACGCTCTTCCTCGGTCATCGCCTTGTGGGTCAGGTCAACCTGCAAGCCGCCCCACAGATACAGAGCGCGCATCGCTTCGGTGAACGCCTTGGCATCCATCAGCATGCGGCGCACATCGGGATGAACGAACAGCGGATCGGCCTTTTCCTGCGGCTCGGCAGGGCCGGTCAGGGCGCGGCCTTGGCGGCGGTCCTGCGCATATTGGACGGCGTTCTGATAGGCGACTTCGGCCTGTGACAGGCCCTGAATGCCAACGCCCAGACGCGCCGCGTTCATCATGATGAACATCGCGGCCAGGCCCTTATTTTCCTCACCTACCATATAACCGGTGGCGCCGTCATAGTTCATGACGCAGGTGGCATTGGCGTGGATGCCCATCTTGTGCTCGATCGAACCGCACGACACGCCATTGCGCGCACCCAGCGAGCCATCGTCGTTCACCAGCACCTTGGGCACGATGAACAGCGAAATGCCCTTGACGTTGTCAGGCGCGCCCTGCGTCTTGGCCAGCACCAGATGGATGATGTTTTCAGTGAGATCATGCTCACCGGCCGAGATGAAAATCTTGGTGCCGGTAATCGCATAGCTGCCATCATCATTGGGCACAGCGCGGGTGCGGATCAGGCCCAGATCGGTGCCGCAATGCGGTTCGGTAAGGTTCATGGTGCCGAGCCATTTGCCAGCCACCATATTGGGGACATATTTCGCCTTTTGTTCGTCGCTGCCCTTGGCCAAAATCGCCGAAATCGCGCCATTGGTGAGGCCCGGATACATGCCAAAGGCCTGATTGCCCGACGAGACATATTCCTCAAACGCAAAGCCCACAATGTGCGGCAGACCCTGTCCGCCAAATTCTTCCGGCGCAGACAAGGTGCCCCAGCCCGCCTCGCAATATTGATCAAACGCCTTTTTGAAGCCCTTGGGCGTGGTCACCGATCCATCGGCATGCCGCGTGCAGCCTTCCTGATCGCCCGACAGGTTGATCGGGAACAGCACTTCGGACACAAACTTGCCGCTTTCCGACAGGATGGTTTCCAGCATATCGGGCGTGGCATTTTCAAAACCCGGCAGGTTCGAATAGCCATTGAGGTTGAGAACATCGTTCATGACAAACAAGGTGTCGCGAACCGGGGCCTTATACTGGGGCATGGGGGTGTCCTTTATGCGCCTGAACCCGTAACCGGACCCAGGCAGATAGATGCGAAAAAACGGTCGGTCAGCCTTTGGCTTTTCCAGCCTGCTCAACCATCTTGATGAAATCGGTCAATTCGCGGATCGCGCTTTCGATATCCGCCTTTTGCTTGCGCATCAGCGCCACGCGCTCGCGGCATTTTTGCAATGTCACCTTGCGCTGTTCGGTGCGGCCATCGCCCAGATCGTACAGATCGATCATCTCGCGAATTTCATTGAGCGAAAAGCCGACATTCTTGGCGCGCATGATCCACGCCAGACGCGCGCGATCCCGCTTGGAATAGACCCGCGACAGGCCAATACGCGACGGCGCGATCAGCCCCTCATCCTCATAGAAACGCAGCGCCCGTGCGGTAACGCCAAATTCCTCTGACAGGTCAGAAATGGTGAAAACATCCCGATTGTGCCGATCGGGTGTGTCGATAGTGGCGATATCAAGTTGGTCCAGCATGGAAGAATGCTAGTTTCCCTTAACGTAAACGTCAATAGGGGAAAGTGGTTTCATCGGTGATTTTTTGGTTGCGTGGGCAAGGAAGGAATCGTCACGCCCGCGCAGGCGGGCGTCCATCACCGGATCACAAGGCCGCACCGGCAGGTGATGGATACCCGCCTGCGCGGGTATGACGATGAATAAAGGTCGGCCCTATCCCTTATACAGCCCATTCATCCGGTCCCCATACCGTTCCCGGATCACGTGGCGGCGGATTTTCATGCTGGGGGTCATTT
>JBGSTI010000232.1:0-9144 GCA_041736605.1 Sphingomonadaceae bacterium | reverse complement strand
CTGGGCGCGGCGGATCGCACTGGTGCCCACCATGGGCGCACTGCACGAAGGGCATCTGACGTTGGTGCGGGCGGCGCGCAAGCTGGCGGATCATGTGGCGGTATCGATTTTCGTCAATCCGGCGCAGTTTGGCCCCAATGAGGATTTCGACGCCTATCCGCGCCAGATGGAGGCTGATTCGGCGCTGCTTCGGGAAGAGGGTGTGGCATTGCTCTGGGCACCGACCGTGGGCGAAGTCTATCCCGATGGCTATGCGACGTCGGTTCGCGTTCAGGGTGTCAGTGATGGCCTTTGCGGCGCGGCGCGGCCCGGCCATTTCGATGGTGTGGCGACCGTGGTGGCAAAACTGTTCAATCAGGTGGAGCCTGATTTTGCCCTGTTCGGCGAAAAGGATTGGCAGCAACTGGCCGTGATCCGCCGCATGGCCCGCGATCTGGACCTGAAACTCGACATTCGCGGCGTGCCCACAGTGCGCGAAAGCGATGGCCTGGCCCTATCGTCGCGCAATGCCTATTTGAGCGTGGAGAAACGCGCCCAGGCGGCCTGTTTGCCTGCAGCCATGCGCAGCGCGATTGCGGCGGTGCAGGGCGGCGCCACGATGGCCAAGGCGCTGGGTGATCTGAATCAGGCGTTGCTGAATGGGGGCTTTGCCAGCGTCGATTATGCCGAAATTCGCGATGCCGATAATCTGCAACTGGTTGAAACGCTCGCCCGTTCGGCGCGGCTGTTTGTCGCCGCGCGCATCGGAAAAACCCGCCTGATTGACAATATGCCGGTGAATTGAGCCATTTCATGTAAATTCTGGGGGTGATTTTCACCCTTATCCTTCACGTTTACGAATTGTTTACCACAATTGGCCAGCTTGGGTCTTGTCCGGAACAAAGGCTCACTTTGCACCGGTAACAGGGCGCAAGGGGGCTCAATATATGTTGAACAATTCGGCCAATCAGATTCTGACATCCTGCCTGGCAGCAGCCGCACAGGGCGACATCAATGCCTATTTCGATCTGGGCGTTGCCTATTCCACCGGTTCGGATGGCCTTGATGTCGATCTGATCGAAGCGCATAAATGGTTCAATCTGGCCGCCGTTCAGGGCCATGAAGAAAGCGCCTTTTGCCGCGCCGATGTGTCTGATGAAATGACCGCCCGCGAAATCGCCGAAGCCCAGCGCCGGGCGCGTTCGTGGCTTCAGGAAATCAACCGCCGCGCCGCCTGATCCTGACTCTCAAGGGCCTTTTTTGAACGGTCCCATTTCGGCCAGGAAATCGCGATTGGCGGCCACAGCGTCGCGTTCGCGGTCCAGAAAATCGGCGACAGCGGCGCGAAAGCCGGGATCGCTGATATAATGGGCCGACCAGGTGAGTTCGGGTTCATAACCGCGCGCCAGCTTGTGCTCGCCCTGTGCTCCTGCTTCGACACGCGGCAGGCCCATGGCCAAAGCAGCGTCGATGGCCTGATAATAGCATAACTCAAAATGCAGGCAGGGCCGATCCTGCAACGCCCCCCAATAGCGACCATAAAGCGCGTCCGGCCCAATCAGATTAAGCGCCCCTGCAATCGGCGCGCCATCCGCATAGGCCAGGATCAGCAAAATCCGTTCGCCCATGCTTTGGCCCAATAGTGTGAACGCTTCGCGCGTCAGATAAGGCCGCCCCCATTTGCGGGCGCCGGTATCCTGATAAAACTGCCAGAATGCGTCCCAATGCGCCTCAGTGATCGCATCGCCGGTCAGGTGGACGATGTCCAGCCCCGCTTGCGCCGTTGCGCGTTCCTTGCGGATGGCCTTGCGCTTGCGCGATGATAGCGCCCCCAGAAACCCTTCAAAATCGCCATAGTCGCGGTTTTGCCAGTGAAATTGCGTATCAGACCGCATCAGCCATCCGGCCTCGGCAAAGCTGTGTCGGTCCGCCTCGTACAGGAAATTGGCATGGGCCGATGACAGGCCATTATTGTCCACAAGCTGCTCGGCCGCGCGGATCAGCGGCAGCGCCCATTGGCGGTCCTGCACCAACAGGCGCGGTCCGGTGACGGGCGTGAAGGGGGCGGCAATCAACAGTTTGGGGAAATAGCGGCCACCGGCGCGGTGCCACGCATCGGCCCAGGCATGATCGAACACATATTCGCCCTGGCTGTGCGATTTCAGCCAGGCGGGCAGGGCGGCCACCAAAGGCGCGTCGGGCGCATCACTGCTGCGGATGGTAATGGGCGCGGATTGCCAGCCCGTGCCTTCGCCAACGCTGCCAGAGGCCTCCATCGCGGCTAGAAAGCGGTGATCCATGAATGGATGATCGGTGCCAGACAGCGCCTGCCATTGCGGCGCATCGATAGAGCCAAAGCTCTTTTCGATACGTGCCAATACGCCGTCCGCTTCGCTCATCCCTCGGCGCGGTGTTCGAAAATGATCTCGTCAGCGTGGCGGATGGCATGACGCTCATCGGCGGCATTGCGCACCGTCCAGGTCAGCACCGGCAGGCCGCGCTCCCGCTGCGCACTGGCAAAGCGCGAAGGCAGATCGCGCAAGTCATAAGCGAGGAAATCGGGCTTGGCATGCCACAGTGCCAGATGCCGCTGCGCCCGGCCTTTTACGCCGCTGCGATCCTCTTCGGTAATCACCAGCCCGCGCACGACATGCGGGGCGTTGGTGTAAAACCAATGGCCAACGCGAGGATCGAACGACATCACCGCCACTTTGCCGCCATAGCCCTCCAGCGCGCGGCGCACGGCCAGACACAGGCGTTTGACACGGGTGCGACCATGGGTTTTCACCTCGATCAATATCGGCACGCGCCCGGCCACCTGATCCAGCAGATGGGCAAGCCTAGGGATGGGGCCATGGCCCGCGCGCAATTGCACCCGGTCCAGATCCAGCGCGCTGCGATCAATCACCGCGCCCGTCGCTTCGGTCAGCCGTTCCAAGTCTTCGTCATGGAAAACAAACGCGGCGTGATCGTTGGATGCCTGAACATCGCATTCAATGCCCAGATTTTGCGCAAGCGCCGCTTCAAAAGCTGCTGGAGAATTTTCCAATATCGTGCGCCCGTCCTGCATCCCGTGCAGGCCGCGATGGGCATAGGCCTGGCCTGTCAGCCATTCAACGCGGCGCGGCGACGGGGCCGGGCTGCGCAGATTATCAATGGTGGTGAACAGCGACAATGGCGTCAATCTCCACAGCGGCGTTTAGCGGCAATACCGGCACACCGACGGCGCTGCGGGCATGCTTGCCGGCATCGCCAAACAGCTTTTCCATCAGGTCTGATGCGCCATTGGCGACCTTGGGCTGATCGGTGAAATCGGGGGTCGAGGCAATGAACACGCCCAGCTTGACGATGCGATCCACCTTGTCGAGCGATCCTAGCGCCTTTCGGATCTGTGCCACTAGCATCAGTGCACAGGCCTCCGCCGCCGCCTGACCGCCCGCCAGATCAACATCTGCGCCCAGCTTGCCAGTCACCAGCTTGCCATCAACAAACGGCAATTGGCCAGAGATATGCAGCAGGCCATGGGCCTCGACGGCGGGCACATAGCTGGCCACCGGCGCCGCCGGCTCGGGCAGGGTCAGGCTCATTGCCGCCAGAGTTTCGATGATCCGGGCTTCTTGGCCCTCATGCGTGGAACAGGTCATGCGAAAATTCCTAGTTTCAGTAATGTAAATGCGCGCAAAGGCGGGGGCTGGTCAAGACTTGGTAAGCCGTTCCAATATCCATGGCAGGGCGCTGTTCCAATCATCGATTCGGGCATGGGCATGGCCTGCCGTCATCGCACAGCTGATATGCGGGGCCAGCAACGGTTCGCCTACGAAATGCAGGCGATGGGTATCGGGGGCCACGGTCATCACCGATTGGTGATGCTGGGGCAGATCGTCGATGAACAAGGCGGTGCCCGGCGCATGTTCGGCCAGGATACGGGCCAACGCATCGCCCTTCCCACCCTGATTGGTATAAACTGGCACGTCGAGGCCGACGGCCGCCAATTGCCGGGCGCGATCATCGCGGCGATTCTCGGTCAAATTGGTCAGCACGACGATATCGGCCACCTTGGCGATTTCGTTCATGGCTTCGATCGAACCCGCAATCGGTTTTTGCCGGTGCATTTCGGTGTCGAAAAAGCCGCCGAGCAGGCCCCACATGCGGCCCATATCAACAACTGCGCCTGTGGCCCTGTCTTTCAGTGCGGTCGAAAAATCGCCCCCGGCAAAATCGAAATCGATATCATGCGCTTCGTCCAGCCAGTCGCGGAATGGCGCGACCATGTGCAACAGCACTTCATCGCAATCGGTAATCAATAATGGGCGGCTCACTGGGTCAATTCCCTTCGTGCGGCAACCAGATCGGCGGGCGAGACGCCCAGCGCCTCTGCTGCACCGATCAGATCGGGTTCGTGATTTTCCAGAAAGGCCAGAATGGCGGCCAAAATGGCAGGTTTATCCAGCCCGCTGCGCAGCATATCGGCATCCAGCCCCGTCAAATCAAGCAGACGGCTGGCGCGCTGATCATCGGATAACAGCCAACCCAAGGCGCCAAGCGCCAGCGCAGCGGGATCAGATGGCGGGCTGTTTGGCGGCGACATGATTGTATCAGGCCTCATAGACGGTTAGAGCCAAGTCATAACCGAAATTTCGGCATAAGAAGGGCTGGGCGTTCAGTGGCAAAAAGAATGCTGGTTGTCGAGGACAACGACCTTAATCGCAAATTGTTCTGCGATCTGTTGATTGCGCATGGCCATAATGTCGAGCCGCTGGCCGATGGCCGGCAATTGCTGGAGCGCGCGCGCGATTTCGTGCCCAATCTGATCATCCTGGATATTCATCTGCCGCATATCAGCGGGCTGGACCTGATTATCGCGCTGAAAGCCGACCGGCTGTTGCGCTCTATCCCAATCCTTGCGGTCACCGCCTATGCCGGCAAAGGCGATGAAGACAGCATCCGCAATGCAGGGGCAGAAGGCTATGTGAGCAAGCCGGTGTCGATTGGCCCGTTCATGGCGGCAGTGAATGCGTTGCTATGATGGTTTGAGCGATTACATTTCAAAAAATCTGTCGTCATTCCCGCGAAGGCGGGAATCCATCACCGGAACTTGCGGTTACATCGGCAGGTGATGGACCCCCGCCTGCGCGGGGGTGACGAAATTTGGTTGGTATCGCTTTAACTCCGGCCTACGCCGGAGCACTGCCTTCAAAGCAAATCACTCATCATCCGGGCGCAGTTTTCCAGCACCTTCACATAGATCGGCCGTTTCAACCACGCATCGGCATCCAGATAATGACCATCGCGCGCATAGGCCTGCTCCACGGTCTCCAGCGCCCTGGCCGCCGGTTCATTATAGGCAATCAGGCTGACTTCGGCGTTCAGTTCAAAGGATCGCTGGTCCATATTGCTAGAGCCGATAATCGCCAGGCAATGATCGATCCGCATATGCTTGGCGTGCAAAAAGCCCTTGTCATAAATCAGGATATCGACGCCAGCTTCCAGCAGATTGGCGAAATAAGACCGCTGGGCCAAAGTCACCAGCTTTGAATCGGTGCGCATCGGCACGATCAGGGTCACCGATACGCCGCGCAATATGGCGGTTTTCATCGCCGCGATCAACGCATCATTGGGAATGAAATAGGGGGTGGTGATGACCACCGCGTCATTGGCGTCGTAAATCGCGTTGGTGAAATACAGGTCGATCCCGCCCTTTTGGAAATCGGGGCCGCTGGGTAGCAATTGCGCCGGGATGTCGCCCACATGCTCCTCTGCTGCGTAAAGGCTCTCGCCTGCCAGCTCGACTTCGGTTTCTAAAAACCAGTCGGCGACGAACACCGCTTGCAGCGCGCTGACAATCGGCCCTTCGCAGCGGACGACCAGCTCCTTGTTCGCCATGCTGGAACCGCTGCCGCTGCTTGCCTTGCCATCGGCGGCGTTGATGATGTTTTGCGAACCGGTATAGCCGATCCGCCCGTCGATCACCGCGATCTTGCGATGGTTGCGCAGATCGATGCGCGAGGAGTTCCAGCGGCGGGCCAGCGGCAGGATGCGATGGATGGCGATGCCCGCCTTTTTCATCCGCCGCTCAACCAGATGGGCCGATGTGAACGAGCCCATGGCATCAACCAGCACCCGGCAGGTCACGCCGCGCCCCTTGGCCCGGACCAGCGCGTCCATGACCTTGCGGCCCGTGGCGTCGGCGGCGAAAATATAAAATTCCAGATGCACATGGCCCGTGGCGGCATCAATATCGGTGATCATCCGGTCAATCGACCCATCATAATCAGGCAGCAATTCCAGCTTGTTGCCCGGCAGCAATGGCATCCCGGCCAGCGCATGGGCCAGTTTGGACGAATCGATCTGCTTGTCGGTCAGCGCCATGGCCTGTTCGTCGGCCTCTGCCACGCGTTCGGGCACATCGCGCCAGCCCAAAGAACGGGTGATGATGGCGGGCAATTTGGCAAAGCGCGCCTTGCGCACCGCCGAATGTTCGGGCCGACCAATGATGAAATAGAGCAGCAGCGCCACCGGCGGAATCGCGAAAAACACCAGCAGCCAAGACCGCGCTTCGGCAACGGATCGGCGAAAGGGCACAACGATCAGCGCGCCCAATATGATGACCCATCCGGCTATGGCCAGGCCGTGATCCATCCCGAATTGCAGCGCGGCATCCATGTTTTTTCCTCTCGACGCTGGTTATGGGGATGGTGCGGAACAAAGGGAAGGGCCACGCGCATTGACCTTTACCCGCCAAGCTGGTCCATTGCTGTCAAATACCAACACAAGAGAGGCAAGTTCCCATGACCGAATCCGTTCCCGCCAATGCTTTGCAATTGCTGACTTTGGTCAATGCCGATGCAACGCTGGATGTTTCCTTGGTCGAAGCGCCAGTGGCTGCCCCGCGCGATCATGAAGTGGTGGTCAAAGTGCTGGCGGCACCCATCAACCCGTCTGATCTGGGCCTGTTGTTCGGAGCGGCGGATATGAGCACGGCGCGGCGCAGCGATATCGATGGCGTGGCGAAAGTCATCGCCGATGTTCCACCATCGGGCATGCGCGCCATGGCGTCGCGCGTCGGTGAGGCGCTGCCGATTGGCAATGAAGCGTCGGGTCTTGTCGTGGCGGCTGGAGCCTCGCCAGAGGCGCAGGCGCTGATGGGCAAGATGGTGACGATGCTGGGCGGGGCGATGTATGCGCAATATCGCACCTTGCCCGTGCAAATGTGCATGGCGTTACCCGAAGGCACCGACGCGCGCGATGGCGCATCCTGCTATGTCAATCCGCTGACCGCGCTGAGCATGACCGAAGCGATGCAGCGTGAGGGGCATATGGCGTTGGTCCATACGGCTGCTGCGTCCAATCTGGGCCAGATGCTGCAACGCATCTGCCTAAAAGACGGCATTCCGCTGGTCAATATCGTGCGCAGCGCGGGCCAAGAGGCTCTGCTGCGCGGGCAGGGCGCGACCCATGTCTGCAATTCCAGCGCGGAGACGTTCATCGATGATCTGACCACTGCTTTGGTGGAAACCGGCGCGACCATCGCGTTTGACGCGATTGGCGGCGGCAAGCTGGCCAGCCAGATCCTGTCGTGCATGGAAAGCGCGGCGGTGCAGCGGATGACCGAATATAGCCGCTATGGTTCGGATACGTTCAAGCAGGTCTATATCTATGGCGCGCTGGACATGTCGCCGACGGTGCTTAATCGCAGCTTTGGCTTTAGCTGGGCCTGTAGCGGCTTTTTGTTGACTCCGTTCCTGCAAAAAATTGGCGGTGACGCGGTGAATGCGATGAAACAGCGGGTGATGGATGAACTGACCACCACTTTTGCCAGCCATTACAGCCATGACATCAGCCTTGCGCAGGTGCTCGATCTCGAAATTCTGGCAGGCTATAACAAGCGCGCGACCGGCGAGAAATATCTGATCCGCCCGCATGGCTGATCGTTGAATCTATGGCCCCGGTTAAAGCTGGGGCCTTTTCAAGACGCCTGCTCACCAAACACAAAAAAAGCGCCTGCCATATCCTTGAAGGAAAACGGCAGACGCCTTTTTGAACTTTTGCCCTATCAGCGCGCGAGGCGCATCAAAGGCAACTGCACAGGAAAAGTCCCAAGTAAATTACTTGGCAGCTTCCTTGGCAGCGCCAGCAGCGGCTTCAGCAGCTTCGCCAGCCTTTGCAGCGGCATCACCAGCAGCAGCAGCAGCGTCAGCAGCGCCTTCGGCGGTTGCAGCAGCAGCGTCGGTTGCAGCTTCACCAGCGGCGTCGCCAGCAGCAGCTGCTGCGTCGGTTGCTTCAGCAGCAGCTTCGGTTGCTTCGTCAGCAGCCTTTTCGGGCGAGCAAGCTGCAGTGGCCAGAGCCAGAACGCCAGCGAACGCGAACACGGTACGCAGATTGGTCTTCATGATATGGTTTCCCCTTTATTGCACAAATGCGCTTGCGGTTTACTGCCGGTGCCGGGGGTCTGGCAAGAAATTTGTGCAAGGGGCCGTGTAAAGCCTCAAAAGGCGAAGGATATCAGCGCTCATTGCCTTGGTTTTTGCCCCATTGCCGCACGACGGTATAGCCCAGATAGCCGGTGCCAAACAGCGCATAAAGCGGTTCAGGCAGGCCATTAAGATAGGCATTCATGCCAATCGCGATGGCATTCGCTGATTCGGGCCGCCATGCTGCCAGCAATCCCATGGGGATCGCCCACAGGATCATCGCATATATCACATACAGGAAACTGGGCCGGGCGCGGCTGGTCCATGGATCGGGCGATTGCGCCTCGGCCAGGATGGCGGAGAGGCTATTCTGCAACGCCTCCATCTCTTGCGTTCCCTCCAGTTTCAGCAATTCCAGCCGTGCCTTTTCTCGCGCGGCCTTATCGGGGATGACCTTGTCGATGATCGAGGCAATCGGGGCAATCAGGCTTTCAAGAACGGGCATATGGAGGCTCCTGACATGGGGATTTCATCACTTTGACGAATCACTTAAGCCGTAATGAACCATATAGGTTATAAATAGGAAAGATAATTCGCCAAAATTGATCAAATTTGGCGGCGCGTTTTGCCTCTTTGGCGGCGGCGCATCCTTCGCTATAAGACGGGCTGACATGTCCATTTCCGATTTCTTTGCCCGATTGTTTGGGCAGGGCAGCAAGCCGCCAGCCGCCGCACCCCCTGCGGCTGCGCCGCC